>JANYBR010000457.1 GCA_025360685.1 Pseudomonadota bacterium | reverse complement strand
GACACGGCCGATCCGCTGCCGCGTCACGTGGTGCTGGCAAAGGGCAATGCATGGTCCAAGCCGGGTAACTTCGTCGGCAATGCGGCCTATGTGCCGGTCTTCTGGATCGCCAACGACCACATCACCTTGAACAAGAACCCGAGGTTCTACGACGCAGCGCATGTGCGCATCGATGTGGTCAATTACTATCCGACGCAGGATTCCAATACGGCGCTTCGCCGTTTTCGCACCGGCGAGCTCGACACGCAGACTCCAATCCCGCTCACCCAGATCGATTGGTTGCGTGCGCACATGCTCTCGGCCGTGCATACCAAGCCGTTCCTCGGTCTCTCGTATGTTTCGATCAATCAGCGTCACCCGCCGCTCGACGATGTGCGCGTGCGGCGCGCACTCAACCTTGCGTTGGACCGCGAGACCATCACAAGTAAAGTGCTGCGCCTGGGTGAGCCGCCCGCGTACAGCATTGTGCCGCCGTCGGTGGCGAACTACCCCAGAGGTGCCGCGCTCGATTTTCGCACGGTGCCCTTCGCGCAGCGGCTGACGAAAGCTCAGTGGCTGATGCGCCAGATGGGCTATGGTCCAGAAAATCACTTGCGCCTGACGTTCGAAACATTCGACGAACCAAACAACAAGCGCATCGCCGCCGTGATGCAGGCGATGATGCACCAGATCTGGGTCGACCTCGACATCGTCGCCATCGACGCCGCGGTACACGGGCGTAACATGCAGCAGGGCAACTACGATCTCGGCCAGGCTTCATGGTTCGCGGATTTCGACGACGCGAGCAATTTCCTGGATCTGTTACGCAGCGACAGCGGGAACAATTACGGCCACTACAACAATCCCAGGTTCGACGCGACGCTCAATGCCGCCCAGCTGGAGCCCGACGCCGTCAAACGCGGCTCCCTGTTGCAGAAGGCCGAACTGATCGCCCTTGGTGACTATCCCTGGATTCCGACGCGATTTCGCACCACACAGGATCTGGTTCAACCTTACGTAAAAGGTTGGGTCGACAACGCGCGCGATCTGAACCGCTCGCGCTGGCTTTGGATCGACGGCAAGCCGGCCGCCCGTTGATCGCCGGTTCTCTGGAGCAATAGGCTATAGAGTAAGCGCGACATCGTACGATTCTCGAAAAGGTTTCCCTCATGACCGCGTTCCGCGCGCTGGCGCTAGCAGCCTTGTTCCTGCTGGCGGCCTGTTCCCGATCGGGAAGTGGAAACCAAACCGTCCATGCGCCAGACTATCTCGTGCGCGGCAATGGCGCGGAGATCAAGAGCCTCGACCCGCACTACATCGATGGCATCTGGGAAGCGAATGTCGTCGGTGAGGCGCTTGTCGGCCTGACCGCCGACGCGGCCGACGGCACCCCTATTCCGGGCGCGGCCATCAGCTGGGAAACCTCGCCCGACGGCAAGACCTGGACTTTCCACATGCGCGATCACATGTGGTCGGACGGCCAGCCCGTGACCGCCGAGGATTTCGTTTTCGCCTGGCGCCGGATTCTGGAACCTGCGCGCGGTGCGCCCTATTCCTACTATTTGTGGCTGATCAAGAATGCGCGGGACATCAGCAGCGGCAAGCTGCCGACGAGCGCGCTTGGCGTCACCGCCAAGAACGACAAGACGCTTGTTGTCGAGCTCGAGCACCCCGCGCCCTACATGCTGCAATACCTTTTGCACCAGGCCGTATTTCCGGTGCCGCGCCACGCGGTGCTTGCCAAAGGCGATGATTGGGCGAAACCGCAGAACTACGTCGCCAATGGTCCGTACATTCCCACGGAGTGGGTACCCAACGATCACGTGACCCTGGTGAAGAATCCGAAGTTCTACGACGCAGCCAACGTCCGTCTACAGACGATTATCTACAAGCCGACATCGGACAGCCTGGCAGCCCTCAAGGCGATCCGTTCTGGCGAGCTCGATACTCAGAACATAATTCCTGCAGCCGAAATCGACTGGATGCGCACGCATATCGCTCGCGCCTTGCAGATCCGCACCTATCTCGGCGTCAACTATCTCGTGCCGAACTTCCAGCGCAAGCCCTTCCAAGACATACGCTTGCGTCTGGCGATTGCGCTCGTGCTGGACCGCGAGGCGCTGGCGAACAGGATCATAAAGCTGGGCGAACTTCCGGCCTATCATTTCGTACCGCCCGATACGGCCAACTATCCCGGCGGTGCGGAATTGACCTTCAAGTCACTCGGCTATGACGCCCGTCTGGCGAAAGCGCGTAAGCTGATGACCGAAATGGGGTATGGTCCCAACAATCATTTTCTCACGACATACGACACCACTACCACGCCCGACGCCAAGCGCGGCGCTGCCGCGCTGCAGGCCATGCTTCGCCGCATCTACATCGACGCCACGATCAGCAACACTGACACACAGCTATTCTACAAGAAACTGCAACAGGGCCAGTTCGACCTCACCACGAGTGCATGGATCGGCGACTTCGACGATGCCGGCACGTTTCTCGACCTGCTGCGCTCGGCCAGCGGCAACAACTATGGCGGCTACAAAAACCCCAAGTACGATGCGCTTCTCGATCGGGCCAACCAGACCGTAGACCTCAAGGCGCGCGGCGAGCTGCTGAAGCAGGCCGAACAGGTTGCCCTGGACGACATCGCCGTCATCCCGTCGCGGTTCCTCGTCACGCAGGACATCGTCGAGCCGTATGTAAAGGGCTGGGTTCCGAACGTGCGCGATTTCAACCGTTCGCGCTGGCTATGGATCGACCCGCATGCCAAGCCGGAGCGCGGAAACTAGCCCGGTCACGCATTGACAAGTGGCCCGATCAGACCTAAACGCAACTTGTTATTCGCACCTATATTGGTAGCAACGAAGTCTCCAAACGCCCTCCCGGCCCGCCGCGGAGGGCGTTTCTTTTTGTTTCCGGCGCTGCAGCGCTCGGCAAACCAAAGGAGAAATTGAGATGAACCAGAACGCCACTCCCGCAACCATCGGCCATACCCAACATGGCAATGGCTCCGAACATGTGCTCGTCCTGCATGACTGGAACGGCGACCACACCAACTACGATCCGGTACTCGCCTATCTCGACGATGCAACATTCACCTACGTTTTGGCCGACCTTCGTGGTTATGGAAAGTCGCGCGACATCGTGGGCGAGTACACTGTCAGGGAAATTTCCGCCGACTGCCTGGCGCTTGCCGATCGCCTCGGTTGGCAGCGTTTTCATGTGATAGGGCATTCCATGACTGGAATGGCGGCGCAGAAACTCGCAGCCGATGCCCCGGCGCGGATCAAGAGCGCGATCGCGGTCTGTCCGATGTCGGCGGCCGGATCGCCGGCGCCCGAAGAGGCATTAAAATTCTTCGCGAGTACCACAACCAACGACGATGCGTTCCGACGCCTCATCAAGTTCGTGACCGGTGGGCTTTCCGATCAATGGGCTGACGCAAAGCTTCGCCAGAATCGCACCACCGTGAATCCCGCCTGTCGCTCCGGTTATCTCACCATGTTCTCCAAGACGAACTTCGTTGAAGAGGTTCGCGGCCTGGCAACGCCTTTCCTGGTGCTGGTCGGCGACAAGGATCCGGGGTTGGACGAAGCGGCGATGAAGCAGACGTTCCTCGCCTGGCACCCGAATGCCGAGCTTCTGACGTTTGCGAATTGCGGTCACTATCCGATGCAAGAATGTCCGCCCTATTTCGCAACCGTCACCGAAAGCTATTTGCGCAAGCATGCTGGTTGAGCGCGTCGTCCGCCCCGGTGAACAGCCGGGGCGGGTCCCCCAACCGAATAGGCTTCCCGCCAGCTCTCAATTTTCAACGCTGAAGCCGAGGTAGCCAAGACAAGCATCGTGACCGATCAGTCGAACACTGTTAGCTTCGGCCGGATACGGGGACTAGGGGGAAATGCTACAATGTCGGATTCCGCCACGGACTCTGTCGCCGCGCCAACCTTGCACACGCTCGAATTCCGCGGAACCGGCGGCGAATATTTCCGAATTTGGATTGTCAACCTTGTATTGACGATCATCACGCTCGGCATCTACGGCGCATGGGCGAAGGTGCGCACCTTACGCTACTTCCGCGGCAACACATTTCTCGCCGATCACCCGTTCGACTATCATGCTTCGCCGGTCAGAATTCTCATCGGGCGGATAATCGCGCTTGTGCTGCTCCTCGGCTACAGCATCAGCGCGCGAGTTCATCCCTATGCTGCCGTGGCCTGGGGTATACTCCTGCTGTTCGCGCTGCCGTGGCTCGTCGTCTCAAGCCTGCGGTTCAACGCCCGGAACACCAGCTACCGCAATGTCCGGTTCAATTTCGTCGGCAGCCTCGGCGGCGCGGCCTATGCCTATATCCTGTGGCCGTTCCTGGCCGTGATAACGCTGCTGACTCTCTGGCCGCTGGCCCATCGCGCGCGCGACTATTTCTACATCAACAATCACACGTTCGGTGGCAAGGCGTTTTTCACCAAATTTTCCGGCTGGAGCATCTATCGAATCTATCTGCTCGGTATCGCCATGCTATTCGGGCTGGTGCTGCTTGCCGTGCCAGTGGCGATACTCGTTCTGCTGCCGCTGGGCCTGCTGAAGACCGACCCCAAGACGATGGGCGCGCTCCTGGTTGGGCCGATCGCCCTTCTCTACCTGGCCTTCCTTTATGCGATCTATGCCATTCCGATCGTCGTTCGCACGATGAGCATCAACCTGGCGCTCGGCAACACCACACTCGACGGTCGCCACGAGTTGCGTTCCACTCTCTCGCCCTTGCGCATGGCGTGGATCGTTCTTTCCAATGCGTTCCTGACGCTGATCACCGTCGGGTTCTATTATCCGTGGTCCCGAGTTCGGCTGGCGCGCTATGAAGCGGCGCATCTGAGCGTGCTGGCGACAACCGATCTCGACGAATTCACATCGGAAGCCATCGCGACGCAGGGCGCGATCGGCGAGGAAATCGCCAGCTTCCTCGATCTGGGCATCGGACTGTGAATTTGGAAGGTGTGTATTTCTTTCCGCATACATCGCGCCCCGTCCACGCCTTCGCGTCGCTGTCACCCGAACGGAACCTCATCATTGTCGACGCTGCGGGGACTGTCGTGGCGCAGGCGCCGTTCAAGGCGGTCGTGGTTTCGCAACGGCTGGGCCGATTGCGGCGCCGCCTGAAACTTCCTGACGCAGGCCATTTTGAAACCTCCGACAATGACGGCGTCGACGCAATGCTGCACCAGGCGGGGCGCCTGCGCTCTGGCGGACTGATCGACCGGCTGGAGCGCTCCGTGAAGTGGGTGGTCGTAGCGTTGCTGCTCGCCGTGCTGTCCGTTTATCTGCTTGTCGCCTACGGGTTTCCAGCCGCGGCCGTATGGCTGGCGCGCGAGACTCCCGCCTCGGTCGCAACGATCATCTCGGAGCAGACGCTCCAGACTCTCGACCGGCTGGCGCTTTCGCCCTCCAAGCTGAAACCCATTCAGATGCAGAAGGCCCGTACCCTCTTTGCCCGCGTATCGACGCTCGGTGCGCGCGGTGCGGCTGGCTATCGTCTGTTGTTCCGGCATGGCGGCGTGGTCGGTCCGAACGCGCTCTCTCTGCCGGACGGCACCGTTGTCATGACGGACGAGTTGTATGTCCTGGTGCAAAGGGACGACGAACTCGAAGGCGTCTTCGGGCACGAGATCGCACACGCGGATCGCCGTCACGGCCTGCAAATGCTGTACGAGGGTTCGCTCATACCCGCGGCGATCGTGCTGGTTACCGGCGACCCTTCACAGCTTGGACAGATCGCGGCCGCGCTGCCCGCAATACTGATCGAGACATCCTATTCGCGCCGCTTCGAGCAGCAGGCCGACGATGACTCAGCGGTGATGTTGAAGCGCATTGGCGGCGATCCCGCTGCGCTGGGAGAATTCCTCGAGCGCATGGACAGGAAGCTTTGCGGCCAGAAGGGTTGCTCGGCGAGCTGGCTGGGTTCTCATCCGGCTACCGCTGATCGCGCCGCCCGACTGCGCAACGAGTCCGGGCGATCGCCGAATGGCGGCCAGACAAGGCGCCCGGCACCGCACGGTTAGCCCGCGGTTCGCTCGCTGAAGCACACCGTTGGAACTAACAATCAGCGCAGCGACCGTGTCGCCCTGCAGGATTGACTAACGGTTTTCCAATTCACTTCGCTCCAATTCGGCCGCTTGACTCGTGCGCGTACCAGCGGGACGTCGCCGCACCCTCATCAAAAACGTCACGGGCGGACACTCCACCCACTACGTCGATGCCGAGTTTGTGACGATGCAAATTGCGAACTCCGTCCGATGCGGGAGTGCCGGACCTGCCCCATGACTGCCATCGAGAATTGTCTACTTAATCATACGGTTCTACCGCAATCTTCGCCCTCCTTGGCAACTTGCCAAGCTCGACGCCGGTAGGGCAAAAGGCAGCGGATCAGTGCTAGAATCGAACCAACGACCCCGTAGCTCAGCAGGATAGAGCAACGGTTTCCTAAACCGTAGGCCGCCCGTTCGAGTCGGGCCGGGGTCGCCACCCAAGCCGATATTTTGCCCAATATGATAGGGTCGGCTTGGTGGAAAAAGTTGAAGGGCGCGCAATGAAGGCTGACGAGCTGAGGGCAATTCAAACGCCGCTGAAGGAACGCTATCGGCAGGTTCCAGGGGCCGCCTCGATTACGCTGCGCGCCCAGGGCCGTCTTGGCGAAAATGTCACCTGCAACATCGAAACGGGCAAAGCGCTCGTCGCCGCGGGCTTACATCCGGCTACGGGCGGCAACGGAACCAGCGCCTGTTCCGGAGACATGCTGCTGGAGGCCCTCGTCGCGTGCGCCGGCGTCACGCTCAATGCCGTAGCGACATCGCTCGGCATTGTGCTGCGCGATGCTGTTCTTGTGGCCGAAGGCGATCTCGATTTTCGCGGCACGTTGGGCGTAGCCAAGGATGTTCCCGTTGGTTTTCGCGACATTCGCCTGCGGTTTTCGCTGGATACCGATGCCAGCGACGAACAACTGGCCAACTTGTTGCGCCTGACTGAACGCTACTGTGTCGTCTACCAGACATTGGCGCATCCGCCGAAACTTGCCGTCAGCCGGCAAAGCATGAAGGATTCAAACGCCCCAAATTGAATTGGCTTTGCGATTCTCGAGGAGGAGATACAACACATGCCAATGTATATGGATATTCACGACGTGCCCGGCATTAAGCCGGATGACGTGGCAAAGGCGCACGTCATGGACGTGCACATCCAGGCCCATCATGGCGTCGAATACGTCAAATACTGGGTGAACGAGAAACAGGGCAAGATCTTCTGCCTGTGTCATGCGCCGAGCGCCGAAGCAGCCGATGCCGTGCACCGCGAGGGCCACGGTCTGACTGCTGCCCGGATCATGGAAGTCACACCTGAGATCGCCGAAGCCTTCATGGGAGCGGCGGAAACCGACAAGGCGGGCGCAGTGCTTCTTCCAGGGAATGTCGAGCACGATCCTGGAACCCGCACGGTTCTGTTCACGGACATCGTCGGTTCGACCAGCATGACGCAGCAATTCGGCGACGAGATCGCACTGAGGCTGCTCAAGCTGCATGATTTCATCGTACGCTCCGCGCTGATCTCGACGAGCGGGCGCGAAGTGAAGCACACGGGCGACGGCATCATGG
>JANYBR010000450.1 GCA_025360685.1 Pseudomonadota bacterium | reverse complement strand
GCGTCCAACACTGACCCCACCTCCGAGGCCGCTTATCTCGTTGAGCTTGTTGTAAACAAGCGGATTTAGTGCGGTCGTGCGTCGCGTCCAACATTGACCCCCGTTTATTCAAACATCACGCAATAAATACAACGCTTTGCGTGCCGCAATGGGAGGGGTCGCCATTGGACGCGATTTCACATACAGAGCTTCTCAGTGCATTTTTACTAATGTACACTATTGGCTGGGTTCGGCATGCGGGTTGTGAAATCGCTTCCAACCGCGACCCCACCCCAAGAAATATCTAGGCCATTGAACGCATTTCAAATAATCGAAATCTGGGGACGTGTGTTTCGCGTCCAAGGGTGACCGCCAGCAAATTCAGGGATCGCGCAATGATTGCAATGCAGTACATTTGCCAGAGCTGGGGTCAAAGTTGGAAGCGATTTTGCAAACAGGCCGGACAGATGACCGCATCCGTCAGATCACCATCAACCCAACTTCACTCTTGCATCGCAGGGGCCATCCGCAGCTGACAGCACCTTTTGTTGTTCTCGCCGACTCAGGAATCGGCGAGATTTTCGCCACTCTTGGCGAGCATTGTTGGCTCTAAGCGCCGCCTCGTTAGTCGTCACGCTCGTTTTTTTGAATTTTACTACGGGCGTTCAATTGCATCACCCGCAAGATGTACATGGCCGTGAGATTAAAGAAGGGACCGCGCTCAAGTTGTCTTGCCCGACTCAAGGTGCCAATGCACTCGTCACCGGCCTCCCGTCCACTGGCTTGCCGGACTGCAGGCCGAGCAACATCATCACCGTGGGATGGATGTCGATCATATCGAGGCGCGGAATTTCGTAATTCTTCTTCACACCCGCACCCCACATGTAGAAAATCCCGTGCATTTGGCCTATCGCCGGATCGTAGCCATGCGTCGCCTTCAATCCGCCTGCGAACGGCGTAAAGATGGGCGGCCAGAAGTGGTTGACACCCAGCGCGTTGGCCCACCACGGAAACACTTCAGGACCAACGATCCAGTACGGTGGCTTGGCCACTAGCATGATGTCGGGTACGCGAGGTCCGTTGCCGAGGTGGGCATAACTTGGAAATTGCCCTTTGACGTAAGGCCTAAAGGCGTAGCCATAGCCACTCAGCACGTTGACTAGACGACCCGCGCTTTCACCTTTATCGAGGTAGAGGAACGCCGTGGTGCCATCCGTCGCTTGTTTGGCGCGAATGTCATACATGTTCATCAGCCGACCGACATTAATCATGGGTCCAACGTCCATCATGCCGTGGTCGGTGCCAACGACGAGCGTTCCTTCCCGTCCAGGCGGCAGCGAAGACAGCGCCGCCATCAGCTTTCCTGTGATTGCATCCACTTGGCGCACCGCCTCTTGGGTCTTCGCACCCGTCACGCCATTATAATGTGCAATGTTGTCCGGTCTGTCGAAGTAAAGAGCAATCAATCGCGGGTGATCCGGACTCTTGTCGTGCAGCAATTTGATCGCGTCGGCGAGTATCCTGTCATCGCTTTCACGATTTTTCCATTTCGTCATCGGGCTGATGACGCTTGCTAGCTTTCCTCTGGTGGACGACCAGCGACCGACCCAGTTAAACACGGCTGAGTGGACACCTTGCCGTTCCGCTGCCTGCCACATTGCTTCGCAGCCTATGTGCCAGTCGGCGTCACCGGCATCCATTTTGTCACCAAATCGCCCGAGTTTGGGATCGTAAAACTCGTTCGACAGGATACCGTGATGTTCGGGCCAGCAGCCGGTCTCGAAAGTGGTGTGATTAATTAGCGAAATCGTGGGAAACGCAGGCACGAGATGCCTTGACCAGACACCTTCGCGTTTCAGCCGGTCGAAATTCGGCGTGGCTTTGGCGGCATCTAGCTCTGCAGGCGAAAATCCATCGAACAACACGACCACGACTGTGCGCTCAGCGGCGACTGCCTCGGCGGCGAAACCGAATTGTGCGAGGATTGCGGCCGCGCAGAACAACCTTACTGTAACTATCACTGCTTGCCCCCAAAAACTCGTTGGCCTGACGGACATTTTGTATCAGATTGTTAGAGTGTACTTAATAGCGGTTGCTCCATCCAGATCGGTAGGTGACGGCGCAATGGTCTTGATTGCAGGCAGCCGACAAACGGCCTCAGCTGAACTCCCGTCAATGAGAACCGTGGACTTGCGCTCATATCCGGAGGCTCGCAACCCATGAAGCCCGTCTTAGAACCCCGTCACGACCTCACGCCAATGGAGATCGACGCCATTGAAGACCGCCTTTACGAGCACAACCGCGTCGCCATCGGTCGCCACGATGGCGAGGGACTTGGCTTGGGATTGTCAGGGCAACTTTCTCAAGTCGCAACAGTGCAGGGCAGGGCGCAGCGTCAGGCCGCGACAGTCGCCATCTGCCATGTCCTGAACGCGTCGCCTCGAAGGAGGCGAAGAGTCGGACGGGTGGTTAAGTAACGCTGAGTATTGAAGGTGTTGTAGATGGCTGCGTGGGTCGCGAGGAATCTCTGGGCTGAAGGCTGAGATTTGAACTTCTGCCGTTTGCGTTCTCGTCGACGAATTGGCAAGTGGAATTCTCCGCTCGGTTGTTGCCGATCATACGGCCCGGCCGGTGCCGACGGAAGATGCCCAGCTCTCGCGCGGCAGCTCGATACGATGCCAGTCGATCGGTATGAATTACCTCGGGCACGACCTTTGTGTTCTTGAGCAGCTTCCG
>JANYBR010000444.1 GCA_025360685.1 Pseudomonadota bacterium | reverse complement strand
TTCGAACAAGGTTTGGTTCGTGCCGCACTATTGGGGCAACACCTCGATCACCTTTCGCACCGATCTGGCGCCAGAGTATGTCCGGTCGCAGAGCTGGAACATCCTGTTCGACCCAAAGTACAAAGGCCGCATTTCCGTATTGGACGGCGTGGACGACACGGTGCCGTTCGTTGCGCACATGATCGGCATCGATGCCTACAACATGACGCCGGCGCAGTATGAGCAGGTGAAGGCGAAGTTGAGCGCTGTGGTGAAACAGTCGCGCATGATTTCGAGCGAAAACACAGCGCTGACCCAAGGCCTGGCGTCAGGCGAAATTGTTGCCGCTATGTCGTGGCGCGTCGTCTATTCGACCTTGCACCGGGAAGGCAGGTCCGTCGCCTACATGAACCCGCCGGGCGGCATGTTCACCTATGTCTGCGGACTGGTCATGCACAAGGATCCGTCGGACGAGGCGAAGGCGCTGGCTCTGATCGACTCCTCGCTGTCGGACGGCGCGGCCGTGTACACGATCGAGCATATCGGCGACGAGCCCGCCAACGAGGACGCTCTCAAATCCGTGCCCAATGCGACGTTCGAAAATCTCGGCCTGACCCGCGATGTGGAGACATTCCTCAAGAGCGGCATTTTCCAGCGTCGCCTGAAGAACAAGGAGCAGATCGTCAACGACTGGACGGAGATCAGGGCGGAGTTGTAGCGTCTACTCTCGCGCCGCTCTCGGGCGAAACATGCGCCAGAACCAGGACCGGTTGCGCTTCTTCACCTTGTCGACCATGACCTGGCGTTCCACCGGCGTCAGCGCGGCGAGGCTATCTGCCATCATGGCGATGGATTCTCGTTCCAGTGCGCCGTCGGCGGCCGCCACGCCGTTCAGCGCGGCGGAGAATTTGTCGGCGCTGTAGTCGGGTGCGGCGAGCGCCGCAAACGCGTCCATGCGGGTGCGCACGGAATCCGCGCGCAGTGCACGAATCCTGGGCGCGTGTGCAGCAATGATCTTCTGGATATGGGCCTGTTCGCCCGGTATCGCCGCCATGACCGAGCGCGGCGCCAGAATGCCGCCCGATCCGATTTCGGTTGCGCGGTGCATTGAGCGTACGACGACCGCAGCGATGACAGGCACCAGCGCGATGTTCAGGCAAAGCGAAACGATCAGGAGAACGTTAACTCTGCGCCGCGGCTTGACCAGTGGAGTAGCTTCGCTCATCTCAGATTCCTTGTCCCGCGTCCGGCACACTATCGAGCGCGAACACGCTGCCCGCGCTCTCGTCCGGCTGCGGGATATCGAGCGGCGCAAACACCGCGATGCAGAGTCCAACGGCTAAAGCCATGCCGAGCACGAAGGCCGGCTGCCATGCGGGTGCGCCCGGCCATAGCGCATCGGCGGCGGCGGCGTAGAACTCGCCCAAGCTCCGGCGCTGGCGGGCTCGGTCGAAGCCGTCCATCAGCCGCCGCTCGAGAGCGGAAGAAACATCCGGCGCGACTTGGGCGGCCAGCGTGCGATCGAGGTCGAGCGCTTCCAGAACCTGAGCCTGTGCTGCAGAACTCGACGCGAGCCAGCGTTCAGCGGCTTCGCGCTCGTCCGGTGGCCAGCGTGCCGGATCGCCGCCATAGGCGTCGACGATCGCCGCGAACCGCGACTGCGTCATTTCCGCTGAACTGTCCCGCCGCATGCCTCGTAAACTCCCGTTATTCCCTCAAATGACTGAGCCGACTGCGCAACGTACGGCGGCCTCGGGCCAGCAGGGATTCCAAAGCTTCAACGCTGATATCCATAATTTCCGCCGCTTCAATGTTGCCGCACTCCTGGTAGTGGCAGAGTTGGATTGCCGCCCTCTGCCGCTCGGGGAGGGCCTTCAGCGCGGCCTCGATCTGTTCCGCCAGGGCGGCGTTCTGAAGGTTCGCCTCGGGCCCGGGCGCCGGATCGACGACCGTTGCCGCCTCTTCGAGCAACGCGGTCGGACGACGGCGAAGGCGGTCGTAACACTTGTTAATCGTCACCCGGTAGAGCCAGGTTTCGAACTTCGCCTGGCCGGGCTGCCAGCGCGCGGCATGTGTCCATAACCGCATGAAGGCGTCTTGGACCGCATCTTCGGCTTCGATCGGATCGGACAGCATCCGCCGCGCCAGGGCCAGCATTTTTGGCAGATGCCTGCGCATCAGCGCCTGTGCGGCGGCACGGTCGCCGCGGCCGACGCGCGCAACAAGTTCGGCGTCCGGGTCGACAATCATCTCCGACCAACCGTTCCCGGCGCTTGCGTCAAGTTCAACGCTTCGGCGGTGCAGTTCCGTCCCTCAGGGCCGAACCGATCCTGCGCAAAAGGGACTTTCGTTGGGCGCCGGTCGATACGGCGAGCCGCTCGAAGTCATCTCCCTGCAGTCGAATGTCGGCGTACAGCTCGGCTTCTCCATGTTCATGGAAGTGCAGGAAGCCGCGGCCGCCACGATAAAAACAACCTCGCGACTTTTCCTTCAAGCTCTCCAGCTTGCGGATGTCCTTAAGCAGAGGCTCGAGCCGGTCGAGCGCCACGGCGCCTGCGTGCTTCATGTCGGGATTGGAGCGAGAATCGGCGTTCGGGGCAAGGCCCGCTGCTGCCAGAACATGACAGGAGCGGAAACAGCTTGTTCAGCCATTTCCGCCCCTGCTTAACTCGCGCCTTGCGGCTGCCTACAGCACGCCGCGCTTATGCTCACCAATGACGATGCGACCCGGATTGAAGGCCGCCTTGAACACGCCAAGCGCCTTGCGGGGCTCGGCGTCGCCGCACATGAACACATCGAACGCCGCATAGCCTTTTTCCGGCCAGGTGTGGACGCTGATGTGGCTCTCGGCCAGGACGGCAACGCCTGAGATGCCGCCGCCTTCCGAGAAGGTGTGCAGGTGAATGTGCAGGAGCGTCGCTCCGGCCGCCTTCACCGCGTCGATCAGCGCTGTTTCGATGCGGTCGCGGTCGTTCAGACCTTCCGCTTCCCACAGGTCGATGATCAGGTGACTGCCCGCATATGTCAGACCGTTGCGGGTAATGAAGTGGTCTTTTTGGTCGTCGTTGACCGGAGGGGCAACGACGGCACGAACGGTCCTCGCCGAAGTCCGGACGCGAGGCGCCCTTGCTTCTTTGGTCGCCGCAACAAGTTCGAGTCTAGCCATTTCGGGCACCTACCCTGTTAGAGTTGACACCTGCGCCTTGGCCTTACGGACTTCCGGACGCGTCTCAAGAAGAAAGCGGCGGACGGAAGGCCGTCTCGCCGCTCTGCTCCCTCGCGGGAACGAGTCGAATATATGCACGCAGCCCCTTCATGCAAGAAATTTTGTCACGCAATCGTCAATTTTTTCTTCACGTGTGTCCGAGGGACACACTCTCGACTCCGCTGAGGCCTCGCCGTAGAAGGCGCTCGCCGAACTTTTTCCGCTGTCACAATTCCCCGGAGCGACACGATGCCGACAACTTTCAGGGAGCGTCTCCACAAGGGCTATGCCCAGTCGATGGAGCTCAAAGGTAAGCCAATCGCCGAGGAAAAGAGCCGGTTTCAGCGCATCAAGATCTTCGACACGGTCGCCAACGGACGCGTCATGGTGCTCGACGACATCGTCCAGATCACTACGCGAGACGAGAGCGCGTACGCCGAAATGTTGACGCATTTACCTCTTCTTGAGCATGGCAACGCCAGCCGGGTGATGATCGTAGGCGGAGGCGACCTTTCGATCGCCGACGAGGCGCTGAAGCACAGAGGCGTCAAAGAGGTCGTCCTGGTGGATATCGACGGCAGAGTCGTCGAGCTTTGCCGCCAGCACTTCGGCGAGATCAATGCCAAGGCGTTCAAGGACCGGCGCCTGAAAATCGAGATCGCCGACGCGTTCGAGTTTCTCGGAAGGCCCGAAAACAAAGGCCGTTTCGATCTGATCGTCGCCGATCGTCCCGACCCGGTGGGGCCTGGAAAAGCACTGTTCGGCGAGACGTTCTACGACCGGGTGAAGGCCGCGCTGAGGCCCGGCGGCTTCGCCACCTTCCAGACCGGCGTGCCGTTTTTTCAGCCGTGGGAGATCACCGAGGCGCTCCAGGAGCTGGACGCGTTCTTCCCGCAGTCGGGCCTCTATCTCACCGTGGTGCCGAGCTACATCGGCGGCTTCATGGCGCTTTCCTGGGCGGGCAAGGGCAAGAAGCTCGGTACGCCTGCGGGAATCCGCAAAGCGACGGCCGCATTCGTCCGGTCACGGATCAAGACGGACTATTACAACGCAGAAATCCATTCTGCGGCCTTTGCTTTGCCGGAATGGATCAAGCGACTCGTGCCCTGACCCGTCGAGGCTCGCACGTCATGCTGAGGTGCGAGTGCAACGAACCTCGAAGGACGCGCGCGAGCACCTCAGGGTGACGATTGTGAGCCAGATCCGACCACCCGACGACCGCGAACGGGCGCTCTACGCGCGGCTGACCGAACTTGGCATCTCGTGGCACACGTACGAGCACGTGCCCGTGTTCTCGGTGGAGGAAGCTGCCACGCTCTATGCCAGCCAGCCGGGCGGTC
>JANYBR010000438.1 GCA_025360685.1 Pseudomonadota bacterium | reverse complement strand
CATGCGATCCCGACGGGATGCCTGCGAACAGCGGGTGCTCGCGCGTCAGGTTCAGTTCGTTCCACCCCATCTGCGGAATCTTGAGAGCGGGATCGGACGGCGTCAGCTTGTCCACTTCGCCCTCGATCCAGCGTAGTCCTGTATGATGGCCGAATTCGCGCCCGACCTCGGTCATGAGTTGCATGCCGACACAGATTCCAAGAAACGGCGTTCGACGCCGGATCACGGCATCGTTCAGGGCCTCGATCATGGCGGGCAGGGCCGATAGTCCCGCCATGCAATCGGCGAAGGCGCCCACCCCCGGCAGCACGATGCGTTCGGCTTTGGCCACGATCTGAGAGTCCGACGTCACCACGATGTCCAGCGCGGACGCGCGTTCGCTTGCGGCGCGTGCAAGCGCTTTCTCCGCCGAGCGCAGATTGCCCGAGCCGTAATCGATCAAGGCCACAACGGGACGCATGGGGAATATCTGCCAACGTAGGGGCTGCGCGGAAGGCCCGCGAAAAGGCGATCCTCTTAGAGCAAATGCGCCGCGTTTAGAACTGGCGCGGGCAGGGCTGTTGCGGCTCGCCCGAACGGGCCGGATGCAGATGCACGCCCATAACCACCCAATCGCGCCAAAGCGACTGCGAGGGTACGACAGAGGCTTCGCCTTTCTTGAGCGCGGCCAGCATGCCGGAACAATGGCCGTTCACGGTGCCGACCGGCTTCCACAGCCCGTCCGGCCCGACCTGAAGGATGGCTCCCCAGAAGAATGTATCGTTGCCTGTCGTCAGAACCAGTTCGTCGGTTCCGTCGCCGTCGAGGTCAGCGAAAAACGCGTCACACTTGCGCTCCGGTGTCGTCAGGCACGCCGGCGCGCCGACAATTCTGGACCAGTCCTGGGCCAACAAGCTGCGCGGCAATTCACGCGTGGCAGGATAGACGGTGACATTGCGGCCGATGTCGACTCCTGCCTGACGGCTCGCCAGATTGCCATATCCATCGAGTGCCGCCTGAGCCAGTTTGCGGATCAATCCCGTCTTTGCGCCGAACTCTGCCGCCACAAGCGCGTGGAGCGCATCCTTGCCATAGCGGCCGCCATTGGTCTTGAGATAGTCGTAATCGAAATCTCCCGCCGCGACAGTTCCGCTCGCCAGTCGTGCCATCTGGCTGTCGACCGAAAGACGCGCTGGATCGCCGATGGGCGAAAAGAGGAAGACGAGGATTGCCAGAACGGCGAACGCCAAGCTGATATTGACCGCCTCCAGCCGCTGCATCCATGCCCCTTGCCGCAGTGAGGTAACGGCCGCCGTGGCGTAGCCGATGGCGTAACCCAGCGCCAGGACAACGCAGGCAGCCGTGATGATGCGTTCGACGGTCAGGCCATATTGATCGATGCGCAAGCCCAAGGCGTACGCCGCCAGAACGGCGAGCGGTACCAGCACCAGGGTGGCCGCAAACTCGGAATAGCGCAGAACAAACGGGACATGATGCGGCGGCTCTCCGTTCTGATAGGCGGCGTTGATCAGGACCACCACGCTCGCCACGGCGGTCAAAAGAATCGCAGCGGCCTTGCGCGTCGCCCATAGCGGCTCCAGGCCGGTAAACAGCAGACTTGCGATGAATCCGACTGCGATCAGCGTCATGAGCGGCAACAACCAGGACAGGAGGGAAAGGACAATTCCCCGGATGTCCGTGACCAGGCGCACGCGAACGTCGGTGATGTGAATGGCCGCGGCCGTCGCCAGGGTCGTCGCGGGAATCGCAAACCAGGATTTTTCGATCAGGGTCTCGATGAAACTAAGTTCAATCAGGCTGAACAGGACAGCGCCGAGCCACAGCACGCCCCAGAACACCGCGACAAAGGCGAAGGTGAGTGCCAGTTGCACGCCGAGCTTCCAGGCAGCGTCAAAATAAGCCGTATAGCGCGCGATGTATTTGCGTTCGGCATCGGCCGCACACACCAGAGAGTGGGCGACGAACAAGCCAATTGCGGAGAAGAAGAGCAACGCAAAACTCACTGACGCGTGGCTGCCGGCCGCGCTGTCCCACTGCCGCCAGATGTCGTGCCAGGCGAGCCCGGCCAACAGGACTGCCGCGCCGGCCATCCAGATCGCCAGATTGAAACTGCGCACGCTCCCGACAGCCTGGATGTAGAGAACCGGAACGTAGACGAACACCAAGGTGAGCGAGGCTCGCCAATAGGGATCGGTCGACGGCCAGATATGTGCATCCGCCGAGCGATACAGGCCATAGAGCACGATGCCCTGTGCCAGTCCGGCGGCAACGCGCGCATTGCCGCTTGGTCCGAGCGCCTTCAGCAGCGACTGCAGGAATGTCGGCGGCCGTACGACGAAATCTGTCGGCATATTTACCCCCCCCTGAATCGGAAGTTTACGCCCAATTGCGGCTGATCTGCGTCAAAATCTGCAGGCGTCGCGGCCAGCGCCGGCGGCAACCCGCAGCACCCCCAACCATTTGTCGCCGTTGAGCCGCTCGCGGCCCATCGCAAATCTCGCGGAGAGCGCAGTTGGCACGAAAATCAGGAGGTTGCCGAAACGCAAAACGGCGTAATCCAGCGACACGGGGCTTTGCAAGCTTGCGCGCCTAGTCCTGATCCATCTTCAGCGCGGCGATGAAGGCTTCCTGCGGGATCTCGACCTTGCCGAACTGGCGCATCTTCTTCTTGCCCTCTTTCTGTTTGTCGAGGAGCTTGCGCTTGCGCGTGATGTCGCCGCCATAGCATTTCGCGGTGACGTCCTTGCGCAGCGCCGAGAGCGTTTCGCGCGCGATGATCTTGCCGCCGATCGCCGCCTGGATCGGGATGACGAACATGTGGCGCGGAATCAGTTCCTTCAGCTTCTCGCACATGGCGCGGCCGCGGCCTTCCGCGCGCTGCCGATTGACTACCATCGAGAGTGCGTCCACCGGATCACCGTTGACCAGGATCGACATCTTGACGAGGTCGCCTTCTTCATAGTCGTCGATGTGATAGTCGAAGCTGGCATAGCCGCGCGAAACCGATTTCAGCCGGTCGTAGAAATCGAACACGACCTCGTTGAGCGGCAGCTTGTAGACGACCATGGCGCGCGCGCTGGCATAGGTCAGCTCGACTTGGCGGCCGCGGCGATCCTCGCAGAGCTTCAGCACGGAACCGAGATAGTCGTCCGGTACCAGGATTGTCGCCTTGATCCAGGGCTCGTCGATGCGCTCGATCTGCATCACATCGGGCATGTCGGTCGGATTGTGCAATTCCTTCACTGTGCCGTCGCGCAGATGGATGTGATAGATCACGCTCGGCGCGGTGGCGATGAGATCGAGATTGAATTCGCGCTCCAGCCGTTCGCGCACGATCTCCAGATGTAGCAGTCCCAAGAAACCGCAGCGAAAGCCGAAGCCGAGCGCGGCGGAGGATTCCATCTCGTAGGTGAAGCTGGCATCGTTCAGATGCAGCCGGCCCAAGGCCTCGCGCAGATCCTCGAACAGGGCGGCGTCGACCGGAAACAGGCCGCAGAACACCACCTGCTGCGCCGGCTTGAAACCGGGCAGGGGAACGGTCGCGCCTTTCTTTTCGTCGGTGATCGTGTCGCCGACCTGGGTGTCGGCGACCTGCTTGATCTGCGCGGTGAGGAATCCGACTTCGCCGGGGCCGAGCACCTCGACGGTTTCCTGCTTGGGCGTGAACACGCCCACGCGCTCGACCTGATAGACGGCGTCGGCTTGCATCATGCGAATCTTCTGGCCTTTCTTCAGTTCGCCGTCGACGATGCGCACCAGCACCACGACGCCGAGATAGGCGTCGTACCAGCTGTCGACCAGAAGCGCTTTCAGAGGTGCCGTGGCATCACCCTTGGGCGCGGGCAGGCGGGCGACGATCGCCTCGAGAACCTGATCGATGTTCAGACCGGTCTTGGCGGAGATGCTGACCGCCTCCGATGCGTCGATGCCGATCACGTCCTCGATCTGCTGGCGGATGCGCTCGGGTTCGGCGGCCGGCAGGTCGATCTTGTTGAGGACCGGCACGATTTCCAGATTCGCGTCCATCGCCTGATAGACATTGGCGAGAGTCTGCGCTTCGACGCCCTGGCTCGCATCGACGACGAGCAGCGCGCCCTCGCAGGCGGCCAGACAGCGGCTGACTTCATAGGCGAAGTCGACATGGCCCGGCGTGTCCATGAGATTGAGGATGTAGGTCTGGCCGTTCTTTGCCTTGTAGGTGAGCCGAACCGTTTGCGCCTTGATGGTGATTCCGCGTTCACGCTCGATATCCATGGAATCGAGCACCTGCTCCTTCATCTCACGGTTCGTCAGGCCGCCGGTGAACTGAATGAGGCGGTCGGCGAGCGTGGATTTGCCATGGTCGATATGGGCGACGATGGAAAAATTCCGGATATGGGACAGATCGCTCATCAATTCTCTTTGGCCATAGCTGCGCGGGCTGGGGCCGATTTTGCTGGCCTATCGCTTGGCTGCTTGAGGCCGATTTGATGGCCTATCGCTTCGCTGCTTGAGGCCCGAGGGCGGGGTATAGCGGCGGCACGGACGGCGGTCCACCCTGTCGCGAAGCTGGCGTAGAGCGTAGTGTGGCAACCACGATCCTGTGGGGCCTTGAGGGGGGCGGCTGCGGGCGCAGTGGGAGACCGCCATGACATTTCAAGCTTTGAGACGCGGCGCCGTACCGGCCGTCGCGGCGGCACTGTTTGCAGCAGCGCTTGCGACGGGCCCGGCTTTGGCCGACGTGTCCGACTTTCTGGGCTCTTGGGTCAATACCGATTCCGACACAAGCGGCATAACCCGCGTTGTGGTGACGCCGGCCGGCGGCAATCAGGTCAAGATACGCGTCTTCGGACAATGCCACCCGACGGACTGCAACTGGGGCGTCCGTCTTGGCCATTCCTATGCCGAGGATCCTGGTTCAAGCGACATTCGCAGCGTCACGGCGAATTTCAATGCCGGTTTTGCCAACAAGCTGATCATTCTGCGCAGGGGCGGCGGCGGAAATTTGCGCTTCGAGGTACTGACCGATTTCAACGACGGTTCCGGACGCCGCGACTATGACATGAGTGGCAGGCTCAGCCATGGCGGTTATGGCGGTGGTTATGGCGGCGGTGGCGGACCCGGCGGTGGCGGCTATGGTGGCGGCCCCGGCGGCGGCGGTGGACCCGGCGGCGGGGGTTATGGCGGCGGCGGTGGAATGGGTGCAGAGGACTGCATCGGCTTCAATCCGGCGACCGCACAAGTCGCGTTCGTTGCCGGCGCCTGGAAGTTCGTCGACGGCTCGCATTGGATCCTCGATTTCGGTTCCAATCATGCCGCCGCGGTCCAGGCCGGTCAGGTGATTTCGTACTACCACTTCGATCAGCAATGCTTTGTCGTCCGTCCCGGTGCGCAGATGACGTACTGGAAGC
>JANYBR010000287.1 GCA_025360685.1 Pseudomonadota bacterium | reverse complement strand
GCCGACCACCGCGATGCTGGCGACCGAATCCTCGCGGCTGTTGTCGGCGATCAGCCCGTTCTCGGGATTCGCCTCGTGTATGAAATAGTCGAACGTCTCGCGCTGCAGCGTCGCCAGCTCTGCTTCATCCGCTGGCCGGTTGGTGCTCATGATTTCAATTCTGTATCTTAGGCTGCAACCCCGCAAGCGAGAAACCGAAGCAAGAGGTGTTGTGAGCAGTCAAGAGCCGTTCACAGGCTAGCGACACCGTTTGGGGCGTTCAACTTGCCGCCGTCTTGAGCAATAAGTTGATGCTGCAGCTCTACTGCAACGCCGGCGAAGGCTCCGTGTCAGCCCGCATCGATGTGATCACACATGCCCCCACGATAGTCATCCAAGATACCACGGGACGTTGAACCGTAGTGAAAATTTGCTTGTAGTCCGCCATCGTCACCTGCCCGGCCGCTAACTACCTATCACATATGGGCTCGTTGGCGTGGGACAAGCTGAAGGTTGCGCGCGAACTGACGGCGGGTTGCGATACCACGCGACCCACAGGCCGTGAGATAGAAAAAAGGGCGCGGGAGACGAGATCGCACCCTTTTTCCGACGGAACCTCGTTCAGAACGTCATCCACTGGCCGTCGCGATAATAGCCGCGGTCCCGGTCGTGGTTTTCATCGCGCCAGTTGCGATGGTTGTCGTGCCAATGACGCTGTCTGTACCGATCATTGGCGTAGCGGTCACTGTAGAAGCGGACGCCAAGTTCGGAAGGATAGTTGTATCGGGCGTGCGTGCTCCAGCAATCGCCCGCACGGTTGCAAACGACGTGGGCGGAGGCGGATGATGTGAACGCCGCCAAACCACCGAACACAAGCGACGCGGCGACCGCGCCGTTAGTCAGAAATCTGCCAATCCTGGTCATACTTTGGTGCTCCGTTTTGCGAAAGCCCCTTACCAGAAACGGCTTTCCGCTCACATCGTTGCGAGCCACAAGAAATAAAGACCTAGAACCAGATGCGTGCGCCGACGGTGAAGCGAACGTCGCTCGTCGTCTCACCCGCCGCGCGCGCGAACGACGCCGTATCTCCGAATTTCGAGACGTAGGTGATTCCAATATAGGGCGCGAATTTGCGGCTGAATTCATAGCGAAGCCGCAATCCCATATCGATGTCGGAGAGCCCGCTTCCCGTCAGCCGCGCCGAATCGTCTTTGGTATAAAAATTCATTTCAATCTGTGGCTGTAGGATCAACGTCTGCGTCAGGAGCTGATCGTAGCTGCCTTCGAGCTTCGCGCCGTAGTGACCGGTGTCGCTCGCGTAAACCGCCGCGGCGACATGAAAAAAGAGTGGCGCAAGTCCTTCAATGCCGAAGGCGGCCCAACCGCGACCTGGGCGCGAGTCCAGATCGTAGCGCGTGCCGATCTGGGCATTGAAATAAGTGCTGATCGGCCGGCTGTAGAAGAGCTCCTGCTGGCCGTCCTCGACTTTGCCGCCGGTCACCTCGCCTTCGCTGCGAAGCAGGACACGGTTCATGTCGGTTCCGGCCCACGTCTCGCCTTCCCAGCGGAAATTGCTGTCGCGGCCATAGCGGCCTTCGAATTCGCTGAGCATCGCGTGATAGAAGACATGTTCGTCATCGACCGGCGCGCCGAAGGGGGCCGCGTCCGTCGGCGCCGCGTCGCCCATGCGCATTTCGGCGTTAGCTGGCGCAGAAAATCCAGCACCCGCGAGGGAATTGTCAGGGTAACTTTCTCAAGTCGCAATAGTGCAGGGCAGGGCGCAACAGTCATGCAGCGGCAGTCGCCTCCAGCCAAGCTCGACTGGCCTCGGCTCGGAATAGACGAAGAGTCGATCTGCGGACCATGTGACGTTGAAAGTTGAAGGTGTTGTAGACCGCTGCGTAGGTGGCGAGGAATCTTTGGGCTGAAGTCTGCGATTTGAACTTTTGCTGCTTTCGCTCGCGCTGCCGAATGGGCAGATGCGAATTCTCCGCTCTGTTGTTTCCGATTATACATCCGGGCCTGTGGCGGCGCGCGATGCCTAACTCTCGCGCAGCAGCCCGATACGACGCCAGCCGATCAGTGTGAATCACCTCAGGCGCGATGCCGGTGTTTTTCAGAAGCTTTCTGAGCAGGCGCTGTGAAATCGCGTCCAATGGTGACACCTCTCATCGCGGTATGTAAGGCGTTGCATTCATTGCG
>JANYBR010000403.1 GCA_025360685.1 Pseudomonadota bacterium | reverse complement strand
GCCAATGGCGTAGTCGAGCTGCTTCTGGCTGAGCGGCCGGCGGCTCCAGTCGGTGAAGCGCGAGGACTTGTCGATCTCGACATGGGCGATCTTGCGGCACAGCGTTTCATACGACGCCGCATCGCCGAAGCCGCACACCATGGCGGCGATCTGGCTGTCGAACAGCGGATTGGGGATCATGCCGCCCTGGTGGTGGAAGATCTCGATGTCCTGCCGCGCGGCATGCAGCACCTTCACGATGTGCGGCGATTTCAGCAGCTCGTAGAACGGCGCCAGATCGATGCCTTCGCCGAGCGGATCGACGATCGCCTCGATGCCGGGCGCTGCCACCTGGATGAGGCAGAGCTTGGGCCAATAGGTCTGGTCGCGCATAAACTCGGTGTCGAGCGCCAGATACAGGGCGCCTTCGAGTTCGGCGATAAGAGCGTTCAAGTCAGGGGTGTTGTCGACGATCCGCATGCAACCGTGATAACGGATTCGCCAGCCCCGCGCGCGCGTTTCTTTGTCGGGGAAACCCCTTTTGCCGCCGCGACTTAAGTTGCCAATCGCGGCACTCGCGTTATGCCCGTCCGGGTCTTGACCGGTGGGCCGATACAAGTCACACAGCCTTTGTTTTAAAGGGTTTTCGCCATGCACGCCTATCGCACCCACACTTGCGGCCAGCTTCGCAAGGAACATGTCGGACAGACTGTCCGGCTGTCCGGCTGGGTCAATCGCAGGCGCGACCATGGCGGGCTGCTGTTCATCGACCTGCGCGATCATTACGGCATCACGCAATGCGTGATCGAGCCGGACGCCAAGGCGTTTGCCGAGGTCGACAAGGCGCGCGCCGAATGGGTCCTGACCTTGACCGGCAAGGTGGTCGCGCGTTTCGCCGAGGCGGTGAACAAGGACCTGCCGACCGGCGAAGTCGAGATTCGCATCGCCGATGTCGCCGTACAGAGCCAGGCCCAGGAACTGCCGCTGCCGGTGTTCGGCGACAGCGACTATCCGGAGGAAACGCGGCTCAAATACCGCTTCCTCGATCTGCGCCGCGAGCGGCTGCACAAGAACATCACCTTGAGGTCCAAGGTGATCTCATCCATCCGTAGGCGGATGATCGACCAGGGCTTCACCGAGTTCCAGACGCCGATCCTCACCGCGTCTTCGCCGGAAGGCGCGCGCGACTTCCTGGTGCCGTCGCGGCTGCATCCGGGAAAGTTCTACGCCCTGCCGCAGGCGCCGCAGCAATTCAAGCAGCTCCTCATGGTCGCCGGCTTCGACCGCTATTTCCAGATCGCGCCGTGTTTTCGCGACGAGGATGCGCGCGCCGACCGCAGTCCAGGCGAGTTCTACCAGCTCGATGTCGAGATGAGTTTCGTGACGCAGGACGACGTCTTCGCCGCCATCGAGCCGGTGCTGCATGGCGTATTCAGCGAATTCGCGGACGGGCGCGCGGTTTCGCCCGCGCCGTTCCCGCGCATCGCCCATGACGAGTCGATGCTGAAATACGGAAACGACAAGCCGGATTTGCGCAATCCGATCGTCATCGCCGATGTCAGCGACGTATTCGCGCGCGGCGACGTCGCGTTCAAGGCGTTCAAGGACAAGACCGTACGCGCCATTCCAGCGCCCGGCGCGGCGTCGCAGCCGCGCTCCTTCTTCGACAAGCTCAACGAATGGGCGAGGGGCGAGGGTGCGCCGGGACTTGGTTACATCGTCTTCGAGGAGCCCGATAGCGGCAGCGTATCGGGCGGCGGCAAGCTCACCGGCAAGGGTCCGATCGCGAAATTCGTGCCCGAGGCGGCACAGGTGGCGCTGATCGCGAAGTCAGGTCTGAAGGCGGGCGATGCCGTGTTTTTTTCCGCCGATGCCAAAAAGGAACGCGCCGCTTCGCTCGCGGGCCTCGCACGCACGCGTCTCGGCCGCGAACTCGGGCTCATCAACGACAAGGAGTTCCGCTTCTGCTGGGTCGTCGATTTTCCGATGTACGAGTGGAACGAAGAAGACAAGAAGATCGACTTCTCGCACAACCCGTTCTCCATGCCGCAATATGATATCGAAAAATTCCTGGCGCTGAAAAACGAGGACAAGGATGCGATCCTCGGCCTCAAGGCGTTTCAGTACGACATCGTTTGCAACGGTATCGAACTGTCATCGGGCGCCATCCGCAACCATCATCCCGAGGTCATGCTGAAGGCGTTCGAGATCGCCGGCCATGGCCGCAACGACACGGAAGTGAAATTCGCCGGCATGCTGAATGCGTTCCGCTATGGCGCGCCGCCGCATGGCGGCACTGCGCCCGGCATTGACCGCATGGTCATGCTGATCGCCGGTGAAGAAAACCTGCGCGAAATCATCGCGTTCCCGATGAACCAGCAAGTACAGGACCTGATGATGAACGCGCCGGGCGAGGTCATGCCGAAGCAGCTGCGCGAACTGCACATTCGCGTGGTGATGCCGGAAAAGGCATGAGCTGGATCGCCCGCAATATCGGTTGGATACTCGTCGTCTGCGGCGTGGCCACATCCAGCATGCTGGCCATGGCGATCGCGCCGCGTTTCACTGTCGGCTATGTCTTTGGCGAGCAGGCCTCCGGAGCGATTTCCGAGGTCATGGCACGCACCTGGGGCGCGATGATCTTCGCCTCGGGCCTGGCGCTCATCTATGCGGCATTCGATCCTTCGGTACGCGTGCCGGTGCTGGTGCTGGCGATCATCGGCAAGGGCACCTTTTCCACGTCCGTCCTGATGAGCGGCCTGCGTCGGGAACGCGCGTTCACGATGGCGCTCGCGGATCTGGTGATGATCGCGCTGTTCGTCTGGTATCTCGCAGCCGCGCGCTAGCCCCCGAGGGTTAGGATCGGTTGCGGCGATGTTGATGGCTCCTTCTGCAGTCCCCAAATCTGGTTCACCAGCGCCAGCACCGTCATGGTGTCGTGATCGGGATATTCGCTGGAGCAGCCACGAGCGGCTTCGGTTGCCGCTGGGCGGGCCGGCGAAGGCGAATAGCAGAATGCGGGTATCCAGTTGGTGCCGCCGTCATCATCCCGCAGAATGAACGCAGCGGGTTGATTGGGCGATCCCTTGCGCAGGTCGAACAATGCTTCCTCGTAGACCGAGCGATGTTCCGGATCCCAGGGTTGGCGACCGAGAACACGCACTATGTAGGGAGCGGAATATCCCGCCGGCGTGGTATCGCCGCGCGACGCCCGCACGATCTCGCTGAGATAGTAGACAACGCTTTCGAAGGAACGGACGTCGACGCCGATCTTGAGCTCGGCAAGCGAAACGGGCCGTGCCTTGGTCTCATCCTTGTTCACGAGTTCTTCGTAATCCAGGCTTGCGGCGTCAATCCGTTTCTTCCACGCCGCGGCGCTCTCTTTCGGCTTGCGCGAGGGCGAACAATGGCTCGCTGCGTCCGGCTCGATGCGATGATCTGCATAGCGGGCGCATTGCAACACGACTGCGCGAAAACTCTCCTGCCGGCGGATGAGTGCGGTCGCCGTCGGATCGAACGCCATCACGATCTCCGACCCTTCCTTCTGTACCTTGCCATCCGGAGTGATCTTGAGACCCTCTTTGACGAGTTCGGCGCGAAATTCCGCGTTGTCGAGCGTGGCCCGCGACGCGCTCATGTCGACATCGCTGACCGTTTTGCGCTTTTCGAGGTGCAGCCCGAGCGCGAGCAGGTCGCGCAGCACGATCTGGAAACACAACTCAGGATGGTACGCACTGGCCGTGTCCTCGCTCGCCGGATCGTTGACGTAGACCGCATAGTCCACGCCGCCGCGACGCTCGGTAGGGACACGCTCGGCATCGAGGCAATCGCCGGCCTTCCAGGGATTGGCCAGCGGCTCGGACGCGATCAGAGACTCCTCGCTTCCGCAAAATTTTTGGTCGTGACGCATGTCGGTACAGAATTTGACGAGCGTCTGACGCAAGATCGGCAGCTCCGACTTTGGCATTGAGAAAGCCGCGATAAAGAGCAGACCCAGCATGTCGCTCTGGATTCCCTGCGACCAAAGCGTTTGGATCGTCGATGCCACGATCGGCTGCATGGCGCCGTCCTGATATTTTTTGTCGTCGAGGTTCTCCAGCGTGAAGGTGTTTGCACTGCTGCCGGAACCGCTCACGCCGGCATTTCCCTTGGCAACATTCGGAAACGGAAGTGAAAGGCTGATGCCGCCGGCGATGCCGTTCTGGGCGCTGTCGGTGCCGAGCCGGGTGAAATAGCGCGGTGCGCGGTCGGAAGCCCGGATGATATTGAGAAGCAGAATTTCGTTGGTGGCGCGTGCCACCGACCGGTTGTAGTCGACGGCGCGGGTCGGAATGTCTGGCGAGTATTGGCAGCCAGCCACACTCAACAGCGATGCTGCGAACACAAGCGCCCGTCCGATGAAGCCGGATTTCATCCTGTCTCCTCCCGCTTCGAACCAACGCAGTCTGTCGCGGGCGCGACCGGGCGCCAGCGGGGGCGAACGACGGGCTTGTGGATAAGTCGGCTAGTTCAACTTTGCCGGCAGCTCCTTGATGCTTTCGGCAATCAGCGCGCCGGTGCGCTTCTCGTCCAGCCGCGCCACGATCAGCTTCTGTGCGGCGGCGGTGGCGGCGTCCGCGGCAAGCGTGCGGATTTCAGCGAGCGCAGCGGCCTCGGCCTGGGCGATCTTGTCCTGCGCCGATTGCGCGCGGCGCTCGATCAGGCTCTTGAGCGTCTGGCGCGATTCTGCGGCGAAGCGCTCGGCCTCGGCGCGCGCTTCGACCACGATGGCTTCGGCTTCCTTCTCGGCGCCGGCGGCCTTCTGCTTGAATCCCTCGAGCAGTGCCTGAGCTTCTTCACGCAGGCGGCGCGCCTCGTCCAGTTCGGTCTTGATCGCGGCCGAGCGCGCATCGAGCATGCCGCCCACGAGCTTGGGCACGCCGACATAGAGCAGCAGTCCGACGACCATCACGAAGCCGACGCCAACCCACAATTCCGGTTCCTGAAGCAGTTCCATGGCCTAGCCTCCTGTGACCGCGCGTACGGCGCTGGCCGCTTCGTCGGCTGCTACCGTGTCGCCGGTGAGTCGCGCCACGATCGCGATGGCGGCGTCCTGGGCTGCCTTTGCGACATGAGCGCGCGCCTCACCGCGCGAGGCAGCGATGCGCGCCTCCGCTTTGGCGATCTCGACCTGCGCAGCGGCGTCTGCATCGGCCTTGGCACGGTCGATCTCGCCCCCGATCCGCTGGCGGTTTTCCTCGGCCAGCGCCTGCGCACGGCCGCGTGCGGCAGCCAGCGCGGATTGGTAAGCGGCGGAGGCACCTTCCGCGTCGGCGCGATGGCTCTGCGCTTTGGCTAGATCGCCGTCGATCTGGCCGCGGCGCGTGACGAGCACGCCCTTGATGCGCGGACCCGCGATGCGCCACAGCACGACGAACAAGAACGCGAACGTGATCACCAGCCAGAAGATCTGGCTCGGGAACGTCTCGGTCTTGAACGGCGGAAAACCCGCGCCCTTGGCGGGAACTTCCGTCGAGCTTGTCGTGCCGGCGGCCATTATGGCTTACGTGAACAGGATGATGAGCGCGATGACGAGACCGAACAGACCGGTGGCTTCGCACAGCGCGAAACCGAGAAGCAGGTTTGTGGTCTGGCCCGCGGCGGCGCCCGGATTGCGCAAGGCGCCCGACAGGTAACTGCCGAACACGTTGCCGATGCCGATGCCTGCGCCGACGAGCGCGATGCAGGCGATGCCGGCGCCGATCATTTTTGCTGCTGCGACTTCCATAATCTTAGTTCCTTCCGGTCAGTGATGGTCGTGGAGATGGAGAGCTTCGTTCAGATAGATGCAGGTCAGGATCGCGAAAACATAAGCCTGCAGGAATGCCACAAGCAGTTCGAGCAGCATGATCGCGACGATCAGGAACATGGGTGCGATGGAGAGCACGGACAACACGCCGCCAGCGCCGCCAAGCAGCACCACAAATCCCGCGAACACGGCGAGCATCGTGTGACCGGCCAGCATGTTGGCGAACAGACGTACCGACAGGCTGATCGGACGGGTGAGAAACGAAATTATCTCGATCGGGACCAGCAGGAATAGAAGCGCCAGCGGCGCCTTGGGTACGAAAAGCTTCAGAAATCCGATGCCGTGCCTGGCGAAGCCGGTGACGATAACGGTGAGGATCACCAAAGACGCCAGCGCGAAGGTCACCGCGATCTGGCTGGTGACGGTGAAGGATCCCGGGATCATTCCGAAGAAATTGCTGAACAGCACGAAGACGAACAGCGTGAAGACGAACGGGAAGAACTTCAGTCCGTCCTCGCCTGTCGACGACTGGATCATGTTGGCCACGAACTCGTAGGACATCTCTGCCATTGACTGCGCGCGCGACGGCACCAGGCTGCGTTTGGACATCGCAAGCGTCAGGAACAGCGAAGCCGCCACTGCGACAACGACCATCAAAAGCGATTGATTTGTGAACGAGACGTCGTAGCCGCCGATGTGCAGAGGCACGATCGGCTTGATGGTGAACTGCTCCATCGGATTCATGGCCACGGTCTTAATTCTCCTCGTCGTCCTCGACCGATGTCGCGGGGTGAGCCGCGATCTCGGCGTTCAGTTCATTCGCCGCGCGCATCACATTGCGGATTCCCGCCGCTGCGCCCAGCACGAAAAACACCACGATGAAGAGCGGCCTCGTGTGGATTCCGAAAAATCCGAAGAGCCAGTCCAGTCCCCATCCCAAAGCGCCACCGACCAGCAGCGCCGCCACGAG
>JANYBR010000197.1 GCA_025360685.1 Pseudomonadota bacterium | reverse complement strand
TCAGTGACCTTGTCGGCATCCACATTCAGGTGCTCGACAACGATCTTCTTCACGCGTTCCGCCGTATCGCTCATGGTATTGTAAGCCTCTCCTTGATGATCCTGCCGGGATAGGCCCGCAGGGTGGGCCCTCACTGTTGCTGTTCTTGTGGGGGTTGGCGGGTTTCGTAACATAAAGACCCGGCTACCGCCACAAGACGGTTAACCATTTGAAATAACTGTCAAATCATGGCCATTCCGCCATTGACCTGGATCGTCGTGCCGGTGACATAGGCCGCTTCCTCGCTGGCCAGATACACCACTGCGGCGGCGATTTCGGCAGGATTTCCCATGCGGCCGGCCGGAATGCGCTGGCTGATTGTTTCTTTCTGCGCATCCGTGAGCACGTCCGTCATGGCGGTCGCGATGAAGCCGGGCGCTACCGCGTTGCAGGTGATGTTGCGCGAGGCGACCTCCGCGGCGAGCGACTTGGTCATGCCCACCAGGCCGGCCTTTGCGGCGGCGTAATTTCCCTGCCCGGGATTGCCGGTCTCGCCGACCACCGACGTGATCGAGATGATGCGGCCCCAGCGCTTCTTCATCATGCCGCGCAGCACGGCGCGCGACAGGCGGAACGCGGCGGTAAGATCGACCGCGATCACCTGGTCCCACTCATCGTCCTTCATGCGCATGAAAAGATTGTCGCGCGTGATGCCGGCATTGTTGACGAGGATGTCGATCGGCGCGCCCGCTGCGGCTTCGGCGGCCTTGGGCAAAGCTTCGAGCGAATCCTTGTCGCCGAGATTGCACACGGCGACGAAAGCTCTGGCACCCAATTCTGCCTTCACTTTCTCCAGCGCATCGGCGCGCGTACCTGAGAGAACGACCGCCGCGCCCTGCGCGTGCAACGCCTCGGCGATGGCGCCGCCTATTCCGCCGCTGGCGCCGGTGACGAGTGCCGTCTTTCCTGTGAGATCAAACATGCGACGCCCCCCACCGTTTTGACAGCGCTGTCGCGCTGACAAAACACCTCCCCCGTGAACGGGGGAGGAAAACTACTGCTCGACGGTTTCCTCCCCCGCCTGCGGGGGAGGTGTCGAGCAAAGCGAGACGGAGGGGGGAAGCGCGAGTCACAACGTCCTCACAAACGCTTCGATATCGGCGGGCGCGTCGAGAGTCACGGTCTGCAGATCCTTGTCGGTGCGCTTGACCATGCCGGTGAGGACCTTGGCGCCGCCGGCCTCGACGGTAGTCCCAACGCCGAGCCCGCGAAAGGCCAGCACGCTTTCGCGCCAGCGCACGCGGCCGGTGACCTGTTCGACGAGAAGACGGCGGATTGTCTCCGGCTCGGAGGTCTCAGCCGCGGTTACGTTGGCGACGAGCGGAACCGCCAGCGGGCGGATCGTCACGGCAGCGAGAGCCTCGCGCATCTTGTCGGCGGCAGGCTGCATCAGAGGACAGTGGAACGGCGCCGACACGTTCAGCGCCATGGCGCGCTTGATGCCCTTCGCCTTGGCCACTTCCGGTGCACGGTCGATTGCGGCCTTGGTACCGGAGATCACGACTTGCCCCGGCGCATTGTCGTTGGCCACGACGCAAACACCGTCGGTCGCGGCGGCGCATTCCTTCGCCAACTCTTCGGCCTGTTCGATTTCGGCGCCGAGCAAGGCACTCATGCCGCCCTCGCCCACGGGTACCGCGGTCTGCATTGCCTGGCCGCGCGCTTTCAGCAGGCGCGCCGTGTCGGCCAAGCTGAACGCGCCGGCAGCGCAGAGCGCCGTGTACTCGCCGAGCGAGTGGCCGGCGACGAGGCGCGCATGTTTGCCGAGCGCGAAGCCCGCTTCGCGTTCCAGAACACGAATGATCGCATAGCTCGCGGCCATGATCGCCGGCTGCGCGTTCTCGGTGAGGACGAGATCGCTCTCGGGCCCTTCCCACATCAGCCGGGAGAGTTTCTGGTTCAGCGCGTCATCGACTTCCTGGAATATTTCGCGCGCCGCCGCAAACGAGTCGGCGAGCGCCTTGCCCATGCCGACCGCCTGGCTGCCCTGTCCGGGAAAAATGAACGCGCGAGTCATGGGAGCGTGAAAAAGACCAAGGGGCGGGATGAGTCAAGCGGGCTTCGTTCGCGGTCAGGCATTCTTGGTTCGAGTCTCAGCCTCATTTGTCACGGCCCGCCGGAGAGCGGGCCGCCCAGGTGACGCTTGCTACGGCATTGCGAAATTATGCTGAGGCCGGAGCCAAATTTGTCCACACTGAACGTGTCCCCATCTGGGTGGCCCGCTCTCCAGCGGGCCATGACACCGAGATTGAATCGACACGACCCAAAACCGTCTCACGCCCGATCCGCCTGGACCGTTCCAGAGCTACTTACGCTCAACAACGTCCGCAAACACCTCCAATAGATTTCCATCCGGATCACGGAAGAACAACGTGCGATGTCCGAAGACCTGGTCTCTAGGTGGTGAGAGCAGACTGACGCCCTGCCGCACGAGTTCGTCGGCGCACCTATCAACGTCGGGAATGGAAACTTTGAACGCCAATTGAAGCGAGGCGCTACCGTTGGGCGTTGGAGCATCTGCCGCAGTTCGGCTGGGCGTGGCCAAGGCCAAGGTGTTGTCGCCCACCCGATACTCGATCCAACCTGGCGCAAGTTCCCGTAACAGTGGAAAACAAAGGATGTCTTCGTAGAAGCGACGCATCGCTGCCATGTCGCGCACAAAGATGACGGTATAGTCGATCGCCCGAATGGCTTGAAAAGGTGAACCAGCATGTGGATTCCGTTCGTTCACGACCGCTTCTTCATGGCGAGGTCCCTGAAATTTTCTGACGTCGTGACTGTTGCACGACGTACAACGCGTCTGCAATCGACGCGTTCTTTCGCGCCACACCGCGAATGCGATCATGAAGCAGGCCGGTGTCAGGCACAAATTCTAGTCACGCACCGATCCGCGTGAATTTTTCCAGCGCGCGCGAACGGCCTGCGAACGTAAGCGTCCGGCCGATGGCGACGACCAGGATCGCGGCCACGATCAGGCCGATCGATAGCACGCCGAGCCCGGCGGAATAGCTGCCGGTGTGCTGCTTCAGCCAACCCATGAGATAGGGACCGAAAAACCCGCCTGTGTTGCTGATCGAGTTGATCAGCGCGATGCCGGCCGCCGCCGCCGTGCCGCCGAGGAACGATGTCGGCAGGGTCCAGAACACGGCGAGAGCGGCGTAGATCCCGCTCGCCGCGATCGTCAGGGAAACCAGAACCGCCACAGGCGAGTGCAGCAGCGCCGCGCCGACCAGACCTGCCGCGCCAAGCAGCGATGCTGAAGCGATGTGCCAGATGCGCTCGCCGCGCGCATCGCTCGACATGCCCCACAGCACCATCACGGCCATGCTGACGAAGTAGGGCGCCGCCACGACGAAGCCTGTCTCGATGTTCGAGAATCCCATCTCCTTGACGATCTGCGGCAGCCACAGATTGAGTCCGTAAAGACCGAGCACGATGCCGAAATCGGGAATCGACAACAGCCAGACGCGCGGATCGCGCAGCATCGGAAGAAATTTCGTGTGGGTGCGCGGCGGCTCCTGCGCCAGAGCGCCGAGCACTACGGATTTTTCGCCGTCCGTGAGCCACTTGGCTTTTGACGGCCGGTCCGGCATTCGCACCAGCACAACAAAACCGAGCAGCACCGACGGCAGCCCTTCAAGCAGGAACAGCCACTGCCAACCGCTCAGGTGCCAATAGGGGCTGATGCCAAGGATGTAGCCCGACGCCGGTCCGCCAATGACATTCGCCAAGGGCACGGCAGCGAGGAACAGTGCAATGAACCGTGCCCGCGTCGCCTGCGGAAACCAGTAGGTCAGATAGAGCACCATGCCGGGGAAGAATCCGGCCTCGGCCGCGCCGAGGAGAAAACGCACCACGTAGAAACTCGAGGCGCCCTGCACGAACGCGGTCGCCATCGAGACAGCGCCCCAGGTCAGCATGATGCGGCAGATCCACAGCCGCGCGCCGAGCTTTTCCATGATGATGTTCGACGGTACTTCGAACAGGAAATATCCGAAGAAGAAAATGCCTGCGCCGAAGCCATAAACCTCGGGCGAAAAGCCCATGGCTTTGTTCATCGTCAGCGCGGCGAACCCGACATTGACGCGGTCGAGAAAGCTGACCACATAGAGCAGAGCCATGAATGGGATGAGTCGCCGCGCGGCTTTGGCGAATACTCGCGCTTCTTCCGTTTGCATCCGGCCCATCAAATGTAACCACTGCCCGCACGCACTATGCGCAACTCACGCGGCGCGCCGCAACAGCGTCGATTGGCAAAATGACAGTCGCGTCATTCATCGGCCATTCATCCGCTCCGCCCGACAATTGTTCCGTGCGGGGCGGCGTCGCAAAACTTGGCATCGCTGCTGTTGCTTCGATGCCGAACTCGACAAAATAGAGGTCTCCATGAAAACATTGATCGCTTCGGTTTTTGCATTGGGCCTGCTTGGCGCATCGGTCTCGTCGGCTGAAGCCCTGACGATCCATATCGGTCCGGGCCATCATCACTGGCATCACCACCGCCATTGTGGCGCGTGGGGCTGGCACCACCATGCGCGTTGGTGCCGTCGCTGGGACTGGTAGCATAAATCCCGCCGCGAATTCGCGGCTCCCTGGGCGCGGACGGGCATCTCGTCCGCCTGCGCCCTTGCTTTTTTGGGGCCTCGCCGACGGGGTTGCCCGGGGCAGGCGCATCGCCTATAAGCCGCGCGCGACTGCGGTCGCGGGGAGTCCCGGACTTGAACCGGGATCAGCGCATTGTGCGCGTTCCTCGCGATCCGAAGCGGTGAAGGGTGCCCGCCCCGATCCGTTCCGCGGCCAGAACAAAGGGACGGACATGGCTCTATACGAGCATCTCCTGATCGCGCGCCAGGACATCAGCGCGCAACAGGTCGACGCGTTGGCGACCCACCTTAAAACCATCGTCGAAGGCGAAGGCGGCAAGGTCGAGAAGCAGGAATATTGGGGCCTGCGCGGACTCGCCTATCGCATCAAGAAGAATCGCAAGGGGCACTATGTGCTCCTCAACATCAACGCGCCGGCCAAGGCCGTCGTCGAACTCGAGCGCCAGCTCAAGATCAACGAAGACGTGCTGCGCTACATCACTGTGAGCGTGGATGCGTTCGAGGTTTCCTCGAACAAGAACCGTAGAGACGATCGCCCCGAAGGCGAGCGCAAACCTGAAGGCGTCGAAGCAGAGGCTGCACTATGAGTTTCGGTGGCGAACGTTCCGGCGGCGGTGGCCGCGATCGTGACGGCGGTGGACGCGACGGCGGCCGCGAGGGTGGCGGACGCGGCGGCGAAGGCGGCGGACAACGCCGTCCGTTTTTCCGCCGCAAGAAGACCTGCCCGTTCTCCGGCGCCAACGCGCCCAAGATCGACTACAAGGACGTCAAGCTGTTGCAGCGCTACATCTCCGAGCGCGGCAAGATCGTGCCGAGCCGCATCACGGCGGTGTCCAACAAGAAGCAGCGTATCCTCGCCAACGCCATCAAGCGCGCGCGGTTCATGGCGCTGCTTCCCTATGTGCTGAATTGAGCGGGAGAGCGCCATGCAAGTAATCCTGCTCGAACGGGTCGAGAAGCTCGGCCAGATGGGCGACGAGGTGAAGGTGAAGGACGGGTTCGCCCGCAACTTCCTTCTGCCCGAAAAGAAGGCCCTGCGCGCCACCAAGGCCAACCGGGAATTCTTCCTGGGCCAGAAGTCGCAGCTCGAAGCGCGTAACCTGGAACAGAAAAAGGAAGCCGAAGCCGTCGGCAAGAAGCTCGACGGCAAGAGCTTCGTGCTGATCCGCCAGGCTGGCGATCGCGGCCAGCTGTACGGCTCGGTCAGCCCGCGCGACATCTCCGACGCCGTGTCGGCCGGTGGCATCACGATCAGTCGCACCCAGGTACCGCTCGACCAGGCGATCAAGACGATTGGCCTGTTCACCATCACCGTGCGCCTGCACCCGGAAGTACGCGTGAAGGTCACGATCAACGTGGCGCGCAGCGAAGACGAAGCCGAGCGCCAGGCACGCGGCGAAGACGTTCTCGCCGAGAAGACCGAACAGGAAGAAGCCGTCGTCAAGGCCGAGGAACTGTTCGAAGAAGGCGCCGCGCCCAAGCCGGAAGTCGATGAAGCGAAGGAAGCCTGAGGCTGCAGCCTCACCTACGATTGTCCTCGCCCGCCCCCCGCACTGTCGTTAGGGGCAGTGCGGGCCACCCAGTTGGGGAAGCGCTCCTAGTTGAACGATTGGTCTGAGACCGAATTGGTGAAATCGCAGTCCTTCATCACCTGGGTGGCCCGCAGTCGCGGGCCATGACGTCGAGGTGGTTGAGCGCGTTGGCGCGGAAGC
>JANYBR010000145.1 GCA_025360685.1 Pseudomonadota bacterium | reverse complement strand
AGCCGACCATGTTCCACAAAGTGCCCAGCGCATTGTCCTGGCGCAGCTGCACCACCGCGTGCGGCCGCCGCACCTTGCGCGGATCGTGCAGACCGACCGGTTTCATCGGCCCAAAACGCAAGGTCTCAGGGCCACGCGCCGCCATCACTTCGATTGGCAGGCAGCCTTCGAAGTAGGGAGTCGACTTTTCCCAATCCTTGAAATCGGTCTTTTCGCCGGCGAGCAGCGCTTTGACAAACGCATCGTACTCATCGGTGTCCATCGGGCAGTTGATGTAGTCCGCGCCTTCGCCCTTGTCGTAGCGCGATTGCATCCAACAGACGTCGAAATCGATCGACTCGTGGTTCACGATGGGCGCGATGGCGTCGAAGAAGGACAGCGACTCCTCGCCCGTGAGGCCGCGAATGCCTTCGGCCAGCGCGGGCGAGGTGAGGGGGCCGGTGGCGATGATGGTCGAACGCCAGTCATCCGGCGGAAGGCCTGCGATCTCCTCGCGCGCTATGACGATGTTGGGGTGAGCCTCGAGAGTGCGGGTGATCGTCTCGGAGAACGGTACCCGGTCGACGGCGAGCGCGCCGCCTGCCGGCAGGCGGTGTCGATCCGCAGTGCGCATGATCAGGGAGCCGGCCCGGCGCATTTCTTCATGCAGCAGTCCGACGGCATTGTTCTCCCAGTCGTCCGAGCGGAAGGAGTTGGAGCACACCAGTTCGGCCAGACCGCCGGTGATGTGGGCCTCGGTGCCGCGCCCGGGCCGCATCTCGTGCAGCACCACCTTGGTTCCGGCTCCCGCCGCCTGCCAGGCGGCTTCGCTGCCGGCCAACCCGCCGCCGATGATGTGCAGTTCGCTCATGCGCCAGTCGGATAGCATGGCGAAGGGCGGATTATTTGTTTTTCGGAATCGAATTCGACATGCCGCCCCTGTCGCCTCCCTGTGTCAGTTGCTCCCTGTTCCCAGGCTGGTTTTTTTGGCAGTGTAGGTATTATAGCCTAGTACTGACCTCTTCTTCGAGAAATTATTCTTGACATCAAAGCATCATGTATATGATGCTTTGATGCGTGAGAACAACCCTGACCCTTGATGACGACAACAGCGTGCGGTTGGAACGCCTGCGGAAGCTGCGCGACCTCAGCCTGAAAGATGTCGTCAACGAAGCCATCCGCCGCGGCCTGAACGAGATGGACACGCAGCCCAACAAGCGAGAGCGGTTCAGGACGGGCGTGTTCGATCCGGGAAAACCTTTGTTTCCGATCGACAACATCGGCGACGCGCTCGAGATGCTGGATGAGAAGGACTTCGACGAGAAGCGCGCCAAGTGATCCTGGTGGACGCCAACATCCTGCTCTACGCACACTTTTCCAGCTATGACCAACACGAACGATCACGCAACTGGCTGGACGAACAGCTCGGCGGCGCGACGCGTGTCGGCTTGCCGTGGGAGAGCCTCATCGCCTTCATGCAGATCGCAACCAATCCGCGGCTGTACCCACGGCCCCAGTCGGTCCCGGACGCGTGGACCCAGGTGCGCGCATGGCTTGGATGCCCTTCAAGCTGGATTCCACGGCCGACGGAGCATCACGGCGCCATACTTTCCGAACTCATGGCGCTGCCGGGCATGAGCTCAAGGCTTGTCATGGATGCGAACCTCGCGGCGCTGGCAATGGAACATGGTCTGACGCTTTGCAGCAGCGACAGCGACTTTGCGCGATTTCCGAAGCTGCGCTGGTTCAATCCTCTGGCCGTCTAGCGGTCGTCGGAATGTCTCAATGCCTCACGGCAGGCGTTAGCGAACCGAACTATATCCGCCGCGCACCCCGTAGGGCGAAAGGACGAATTGACCGACGCTGATATGTCGCGAGCGAAACGCTCCGGCGCACTGAAGCAAATAATATTCCCACATCCGACAGAAGCGTTCGCCATGTTTGTGTGCCAGGCTCGTGCGATGGGTTTGGAATTTGGCGTTCCAGGCCATGAGCGTGGTGTCGTAATGGACGCCGAAATTGTGGACATCTTCGACGACAAAAAGCCCTTCGATCGCGCTTGTGATCTGGCCGACCGAGGGCAGGTCGCCGTTGGGATAGATGTATTTGTTCTGCCAGGGATCGATCGTCGGGTAGCGCTCGTTTTCCCAAATCGTGTGGAGAAGAAACAGTCCGTCGTCCTTCAGGAAACTGCGGGCGCGCTTGAAGAACGTGCGGTGGTTTTTCGAGCCGACATGCTCGAACATTCCCATCGACACGACGTGATCGATCTTGGGCATGTCGAAATGGCGATAGTCCGCCAGCCGGGGATCGACGCTCAGCCCCGCATAGCGTTTGCGTGCATAGTCCACCTGCACGGATGAAATCGTGACCCCGACGCAATCGGCGCCATATTGCTGCGCGGCGAAGCCCATGAACGCCCCCCAGCCGCAACCGATATCGAGGACTTGATCTTTGCGCTTGAGGCCGATCTTGCGGCATACAAGGTCGAGCTTTGCAGTCTGCGCGTCGTCGAGAGTCGTCGCCTCCTTCCAATAGGCGCAGCTTCCAGTCAGTCGCGTGTCGAACGTGGCCTCGAATATCTCCACAGGCAAGTCGTAGTGCGTCGCCACTGTCTGTTTGGCGAGCCGCACATTCTGCCGGTTCTGAATGCGTGCCTTCAAGTGGAGGACAGCCAGCGGCGCCGTCAGGGACAGCCTTTCGCTAAGCCGCTTGGATATGACTCTGTCAAAAAACTGATCCAGCGCGGCACAGTCCCAGTCGCCGTCCATGTAGGACTCGCCCAGGCCGAGCGAACCTTGGGCGGCGAGCCGTGTGTAGAAGCGATCATTGTGGACCTTCGGGTCCCATGGGTTTGGGCCGTTGAGTTCGATCTCGGCATGAC
>JANYBR010000137.1 GCA_025360685.1 Pseudomonadota bacterium | reverse complement strand
TCACGGTTTCATGAGCGGCGACCGCCTCCTGGAACAGGAAGCCCTTCTTCGTATAGGCGAGCGCGTCGCCGGCGTTGCCGCCCGGATAGCTGCGCGTCCAGGCAGGCGACTGGACGTCGTCAGCATAGGGAGCCATCGCCTCGACGATCCACTGATGACCGTCAGCCGACTGGCGGCTGGGGTCATAGAAGTTGTCGAGCAGCGGGAAGCGATTGACCATCGCATGGAAGTTCGGCGTGACCTGGGCCCCAAACACCGCCAGCGCCGAGGCCCCGTTGCCCCGCGCCACGTCGCCGAGCACCTGATCGTAGGTGCGGTTTTCCTTGATGATGAGGAAGACGTGCTTGATAAGCGAGGGATCGCCGATTTTCGCCGGGATCGCCACCGGTTCGATCTCCTTGCTGCCGCCGCCAGCCGATTCGATGTTCTCACGCAGATCCCAGTGGTTGAACTGATAGACCTGCTTCGTCATCGCCTCCAACGCCGACTTGCCGGGGAGGGGAACGATGCTGACTGTGGCATTGTCCTGATGCGTGTTGTAGCCGGAGACGCCATAGTCGGTCTCGAACGAGTTGCGCGCGCCGATGCCCTTGTCGTTGGCGACGATCAGACCTTTGGCGGGCTTGTCGAGCACGACCGAGTCCGGCGCGAAGGCGACCGGGATCATGCCAAGGACCGCATGATCGGCCGACCCGCTGAGATCGACGACCGCGATCGCGTTGGCGTTGTACAGAGCGACGTAAGCAAGCCCCGTCTGATCATCGACCGCAATCGCGTTCGGCCCGGCTCCATAGACGGATTTGTCCCGCTCGTGGCCGCTTTCTGAATTGTTTTGCTCGCGCGACGCAGGCGCCGCGATCGGCAAACCGAGGCTGATCGTGCGCGTGACCTTGTTCAGGGAGAGGTCAACGACCGAGATGCTGTCGCTGTAGGCGTTGCAGACCAGCAAGGAGCCGCCGAATATCGCCATTCCCGTGGGATGCAGGCCGATGCCATCCGAAACCGTGCTGACGACTTGCATCGTCGCCAGATCGACGACCGAGACGGTGCCGGTGGTCGCCGAGCCGTTCACCTTGTCAGCGACGATTGGCGTTCCGGCGGAATAGATCTGGAAATCGTTCTGCGTGGCGGCGCGTCCGCCCTCGTTGCTGACGTAGGCGAGCTGACCGTTGAGAAGGACGCTGTGCGGCGCATTGCCGACGCGAATCTGCGCCCCCTCGGCAAGCGGCGTCTTGGTCAGATCGATCCTGGCGAGCGTGTTGTTCTGGTTCAGCAACGCGTAAGCGCTTTTGCCGTCGGCGGAGAACGCGACGCCGCCGGGATACGAGGTGTTGGTCGAATAGAACGTGCCGCAGGAGCGGCCGTAATCGCCGATCGGGCTATTCGGGAAGCACTTGATAAAGCTGTTGTCTGGAGGCACCGGGATGCGGCCGAAGTCGGAGAGCAGGCCCGCTGGCGAGACGGCGGCGAGGGCGACGAAGCTGCTGTCCTGGCTGAACATCAGATATTTGCCGTCCGCCGAATAGGTGATGCCGCCGTAGCTGCCGGATGCGTCCTGAAACGGCGCGTAGGTTTGCAGAATCTTACCGGTCTGCGTGTCGAACACCTGCACGGCCGCTTTGGCGCCCATCGTGAGGACCGCAGCGGTGTGCGTGGCGGCTTTGGGGTTGAGCGCAATCGCTTTGGCGCGAACCTGGTTGCCGAGATCGACCTGAATGCCCGCCGGCTTGATGATCTGGCCGGTTCCCACAACAAACGAACCGTCAGCTTGCGGTCCGGTCACGTAGGTGGGGAAGGGAACCGACGAGTCGGCAAACGCCGGAGCGGTGAGCCCCATCGCAAGTAGCCCGGCCAGCGGGCGCAATTTGCTCGTGCGAGACTGCTTATGAATACTACGGCAGTATTTACAGTTATTGCGCGACATTGCCGATTCCTCCAGTAAAACTGAGACGCATAAGTCAGTGTCGGCTGTGTGGATCGCCATCGAAGCGATCGGCGCGCGGCCCTTTTGCGAGACACGGCGTCACTCCCTGCAATCCCCAAGCACGGCAATTCCTAACGACCGACAAAACGATTGTCAAATTAAGCGCGTTCGAGATTACTGTAACTAACTGATATTATTTAATTATGTCATCTCGATAACAATATCATCATTCTTATGTGATTTTAACCACTACACAATAGTACGTAGTCTATTTCTGCTGTTCAGGTTGGGTTCCGACGCGCCGGACGGGCTCGCCCGCTCGTCGCAAAGGAACCGTCTGCTCGGGTCAATTCTATGTATTCCTTCACAAAATCACCAAAATACCGCCGGCATTTCGCATCGAAACAAGTCGTCACAACGCATTGTCAAGATTGTCTCATGTTCGTTACAGTAATGTCGCAATGCGCGTCGTTGACATTCAGGCGTCGCG
>JANYBR010000079.1 GCA_025360685.1 Pseudomonadota bacterium | reverse complement strand
CGACATCGTCCCCGAAGGAAACTCCGACATTCGTGGGTGTATGGAGCGCCATCGGCACAGAACAAACCATCTGCAAAATCACCACTTTAAAGGAACTCATCCACAACGGCGTAAAGGTTCGCTCGGGCGCATCTGGTTCGGCTACCGACGCATCAAAGGGGGGCTTGTCACAAGGCGTGACGAAACTGACCGGAGACGCAGATGAATGCAGTGATGGAAAAGCCTTTCTGGCGCTGGGTTGGCGCCGGAGCGACAGGAATTGGTCTGACATTCGTTCAGTGCCTCGATCCTCTTTGGCCGATCGCGTGGCTTGCCCCGTTGCCGTTGCTGCTGGCTGTCCGTTTCACCCGATCGAACCGAGAGCTAGTTGGTCTGGCCTTGTTTGCTGCGTTGGTGGGACAGGCGTCGATGGCAGTCTACTATTTCAATTCGTTTGCTTCGGCATCGCTCAATCCATTCATTATTGCCGTGCTCATGGCGGTTTTTGCACTGCCCGGAGTGGTGCCGCTCTTCGCAATGATCGTGATATGGCGATGGGCAGCAGGGGGCTCGCGGCATTTTCTACTGCCGTTCGCGTTTCCCGTTGTTGCGGCCGCTGTCGATTTTCTTTTCGCGGCCGTCTCGCCAAATGGAACACTCGGAAGCTGGGCGTACAGCCAGATGCAGGTTCTGCCCGTCATCCAAATCGCCTCACTTGGCGGAACGCCGATTATTGTGTTTCTCGTGTCGCTTTTGTCTTCGACCTTTGCCGTCGCTTTGATGCTCGGCGGGAAGGTGGAGCGTCCGAGGCTCGCCTATGGTTTGCCGCTCGCCGTGCTGGTTGCCGCGCTGACATTCGGCGTTGCCCGGCTGTCGCAAGCGCCGCTGGCCAGAAGCATCGAGGTCGGGATGGCCGCCACGGATATAGACATGACAGCGGCCGCTTTGAATGGTCCCAGCGCCACAAACTATCGATCGGCCGCAGCCAGGATGGTAACGCCGGGAACTCAGATCATTGTGCTGCCGGAAATGATGGAAGATTTGAAGGAACGGGACGTTATCCAGGCCAAGGCACGATACGCCGGCTGGACTCGCCAGCATCGAGTCGGACTGCTCGTGGGCGTGAACATCGGCAAGTCCGACCACCGGGAAAATCGAGCCTGGTTCTTCGACGAAAACGGCGCCATGCGCGGCGACTATTCGAAGGAACACCTGATCCCCCTGATCAATTACGAATTTCGGCCGGGTCACGATCTTTCAATTGTCGTCGTTGATGGCGCACGGCTGGGTGTAGCGATCTGCAAGGATCTCGATTTTCCGTCGCTCGCGCGCGAGTACGCAAGTCTCGGCGCGCAAGTTTTGTTGGTCCCTGCCCTGGACTTCGATGCAGATGGCGAGTGGCACGCGCGAATGGCGGTGCTGCGCGGAGTGGAGCAGGGCATGAGTATAGTGCGCGCGGCGAACGACGGCCTGATGAGCGTGAGCGATTCCTTCGGACGCATTGCCGCCGAGGCGCCGAGCGGCAGGACTTCAATCGCAACCTTGAAGGCTCGTGCACCGCTGGGCATCGGTCAGACCATCTACGGGCGGTTCGGCGACATATTCGGGTGGCTATGTGTGGTGCTCACTGTACTCGCATCGATATTGGCGTTTGGTCGATGGCGCCGAGCGCGATAATCGTCTCGCTCAGCCATTTGAACGCGTCGCCGCCCCTGCCGCAGCCGAAGCATTTGTAGGTGCGCCGGCCATTCTCGACCTTGAAGGAAGCGGACTTCTCCTTGTGGAACGGGCAGCAGCCCCAGAACGCCTGGCCCTTGCGGGTCGGCTTCACGCGCCGGCCAACCAGCTGGACGATATCGGTCCGGCGGAGAACTTCCTCAAGCAGGTTGGGGCTGAAGCGCATGGACACAAGATAGGGCCTGTGCGCGCCCGCGACCAATAAATACCGACCCGGCGTGACGCGACTCACATCTTTCCCAAGCTTTCCTCCCCCGTGGTTACGGGGGAGGTGCCGAGCAACGCGAGGCGGAGGGGGCGGTAGCCTCAGCGCCCCGACGCGCGTGCTGCCCCCTCCGTCTCAGCCGAACTCCGTTCGTCTGAGCCACCTCCCCCGTGACAACGGGGGAGGAAACAATTTGGTCGCCGCCCTGTTACCGCGCCGCAAACACGCGCGCCGGCGCTAGATTCCGAAACTGAATTCGGTAGCATCTCCGACACACAGCCCGTCCACGAAGGCGCAAAATTTGGGCGCGACTTCTTCGAGTTCAGTCTTTTGCGAGTTCCAATAGGCTCTGAATCCCGGTTGAGACAACAAACGACGATGTACGTGGCAATTTCGGGCAAAAACTTCGTCCGTCATCAGGCCCTCATTGTGCTGGGCGAATATGTCTTCCAAGGCAGTGACCGAGGTTTGGCACATGAGGAAAAACTGAGCTTTCCTGATCGTTTCCGGGGTCGGGTTGCCGCCATTTCCTTCGACCCAGACGGCAGAAATGTCGTGCGTCTGGTTCGCGAGCACAATCGCCGTGGTTCTGGCCGACTGACCCTGCTGGATCAGCGCGCGCGTATGTCTGGTGCTCTGTCGCGTCTGGATGATGAGGTAGATGAGCGAAACCGTCACGGCAATGCCGCTGATGGCGGTGCTGAACGTGGCAAAATCCGAAAGTGTCATTCGATCTCCCCTGGGCGATATCAAGGAGACAAACTAGCAGCAGATTCGGTGTTGTTGAGGAAGCCGTGGTGCTGTGTCGTTTTACAGGGAACGCCAGAGCCGCTCGCGATTGTCGCCAAGCTCGACCCTAGCTTGTGCGAGGCAGAAGCGGCTGCAAAGTTTCTGCACCACGCCGCAGGCGAACCAGACGGCGTGCGACGCACAGTCCAACAGCGAAGACCGCAAATGGTCCCACGGGAATCGCGATCAGGACATAGGCGGCGATCAGGACATAGGCAATCGCGATTGCGGCGCGCTCGAACCCGTCAAAAGCGGCATCACGCCAGAGAAATCCGATTGCGATCGTGAGCAGCGGGAAATCGTATATGTAGAGGTAAGGTGTCGCGCCAAGCGAACACAGGACAAGTATCGCTGCCTTGGCGGGATAGGAAAGTGCGCTGCGCCAGGCCAGGACAACGATGCCAAGCAATGCCACGCCGCAGATTACGGTCAGGGCGCTGGCCCAGTCGTCGTTCAATCCCACGGTTCGCGACAGGCCGTAGATGCTCTGGATTTTGTGCAAGCCTTGATGCCCCAGCGTGAGCAACTCGCGGTTCGCCAAAAACAGGCCGCGCAGGAATAAAATGATCACAGCCGGATCGAGCACAAGCCACGCAATCAACCATGTGCCGGTCGCGGCAGCGGCGGTGGCGAAGGTCCGCCAATAGCCTCCCGCCAGCAATGCCACGGGAACGAGCAACCCGAACTGCGGCTTGTAGGCGAGCGCAGCAAACAGCAATCCGCTCGCGATCGGCCGCTTATTAAGGGTCAGAAGAGCGGTGCCGAACAGCGCTGCGGTGAACAGTCCGTCTTGCGCGATAATGAAAGACATGAATGCGGCGGGCGACAGACCGTAGATGATGCTGGCGGCCCGGTCGCGAAAAATACGAGCTGTGCAGGCGGCGTAGGCGATGAACGTGACGACGGACCAGCCGACATAGGCGGCCACGAACGGAAATTGCGCCAACAGCGCAGCGACAAACAGAAAAGGCGGCGGGAAGAACCAGATGAAGTAGCCGACAAACGGATGGCCGACGTCCGCGACCTGCAGTTGATGCAGCAGATCGGCATCATAGGCCGCTGCCGCACGGCCCGACGCCATCATCTGGCCGGCCGACCATGTCGTGAGAAACTCGCCCGGAATGGGTTGTCCGTGACTGTTGGCGATATAACCGCCAAACAACGCCGCGCGCAGCGACAGGCCGATCAGGCCGCCGATCCACAAAATCACCAGCAGCCTGCTCGCTGATGTCTTGGCGAATTCGGCGCGGATAAATTTCCACATCGTTATCCGTCCAGCCGGACCGGTCACGACGATCCGGCCGGTTTACTCCATTCCTCGCACGCGGGTTGGCGAGTCTAGCGGGACCATTGACCGTGGTCCAACTCGACGAATAGCTGGCACGATTTCGACAGCCCTGCTGCAACGGCACGCGTTTGGGCACACTTCGGCTGTCACGTGACCTTGTGTCCGAATTTGCACTTTTGCCGCTGTTGCTTCCGAAACTACGTCGCCGAATTTACCAAGATTTGGTTTGAACGATTCGCTGGCTGGTATCCCGCGTCAGGAAGGGAGCGATCTTGCGCTCCATAGAATTGTCCCCTAGCATTTTTGGACATCGGGCAGGATAAGCCTGAGATCGGCGGCGCTTCATCGAGTAGCCGTGGGAAATTCTGTTGCCGGGGGAACCAAATGCATTCATGCCTTCCAAGATTCATGAAACTGTCGCCGCTTCTTTTGCTGGCGGCTTGTGCAACGCTGCCTCCCACCCAGCCGCTGCCTGGCCAGGCGCGAAGCGAGATCTCCTCCAGCGAAGTTGTGGTGCCGATCCGCCAAAGCGAGATCTACGTCTTCGTGCCGGATTCGCAGATTGCCGCCGCGGGGGGTGGCGGACTCCTGCTCGCACTGATCGATGCCGGCGTGAACAGCGTTCGAACCTCGAAGGCGGAGACCGCGGTGAAGCCGCTGCGTGATGCAGTCGTGGACTTCGATTTCGATGCCATGATGCGCGATGATCTAAAGGACTCGCTCTCCCATCTCGACTGGCTGCATGTGCATGACGTTCATGTCGTCAAGGACGTAACACCAAAAGGCTTTGACACCGAGCTCGTAGGCTCGAAGGACGAAGCGGTGCTGTTCACGACGATGGACTATCAGCTCTCGAACGACGCCTCTGCGTTGACAATCACGCTCAATGCCGGGCTGTACGCCAATAGCGACGCGTTGCGCGCGTTGCGACCGGGCAAGGCGAGCTCGCCGAGCGCGCTGGAAAACGCCCTTTATCGCAACGCATTCCGCTTTGATGCCCCCGCTCCCAGTCCGACCATCGATCGCGATCAGAATATCGCGGAGTGGAGCGCAGACCACGGCGCTGTCTTGCGCGCCGCTCTCAAGAAGGGTGCTTCAGATTTGGCAGCACGACTGGCTGGTGACCTTGGCGGACCCGCGAGTGCGGGAGGCAGTCCGGCGGCCTCCAGGTGAACCGTCCGTGACGCGCGTGCGGCAGCTGTCACTTCGCGTCGTGACCGCGGCAACCGTCCCGTTGCTGCTTGCGGCATGCGTGAGCACGGCGCCGCTTCAGATGTCGGACCAATTCGAACCGCCCGCCAAGCCGGCCTGGGCGGCGTCGGCAACAAAGCCCGGGACCGCAGCGATTTGTCATGTCAAAATCGGTGGCGTTCAGGACCTGCGCCCGGATCCGCAGTCGCTCGGAACCATCGCGAATCAGGCGGTCCGCACCGGTGACAGCATAAGTCTAGTGCGCTCCAGCCTCGCATCCCTGAGCAGCGATCCAAGGATCGTCTTGGACGATCAAGCGACAAACTATCCATCCGGACTCACGCTCAACGCCGAACTCATCAAAGCCTATGTCATCAACATCACGGGCGAGACACGCTCGGCAAATGTGGTGTTGCGCGTGCGCTATGAGCGTGAGGGTCGCGCGCCGGATGTCGAGCTCTATCGTGGAACCGACAATGGCTTGACGTGGGGCGGCGGACAGAGTGAGTCCCAGGCTTCGTTCAACATCGCACTCGCGCAGATTATCGACGGGGTCCATCGCGACGCATTGAACCTGTGTGCGTCACCACCCTAGCTCCCGTCGCGTGGTTGATTTGTGTCGACTGGAGCAGCGCACGAGCCCGCAATGTCCATCGGCGGTTCGGTTGACGCATTCTCAGTCTCAGGCAAACTGTACGCGATCCCGGCGCACTGTTCTCAGCGGCATGTTCGTTGTGTGATCGCACTGCAAGGTTGAGGCGCATGAGCGTAGTCCCCGCAACAATTTGGGCCAGTCACTTCGCCGTCAGCGCTTCCTTCACTGCGCCGCTGGCCTTGCCGAAATCCATCTGGCCGGCGAAGCGTTCCTTCAGAGCGTTCATGACTTTGCCCATGTCCTTGATCGAGGCGGCGCCGACCTCGGCGATCACCTTGGCAATGGCCGCTTTGGTTTCGTCGGCGCTCATCTGCTTGGGCATGAATTCGCGGATGACGGCGATTTCGCCCTTCTCGGCGGCGGCCAGCTCGGGACGATTGCCAGCTTCATAGGCGGTGATGGAATCCTCGCGCTGCTTGATCATCTTGGCGAGCAGCGACAGGATCTCGTCGTCGCCGAGCAGTTCGCGGCTGGTCTCGGTGCGCGCGGCGATGTCGCGATCCTTCAGCGCGGCATTGACGAGCCGCAAGGTGCCGACTCGCTTCTGATCCTTGGCCTTCATCGCCTCTTTCAGCGAATCGTTGATCTGCTCGCGCAGTCCCATGGCATGTGTCCCGATTGGAAAGCGCCAATCTAACCGGAACGCGGCGCTTTGCCAACTATTTGAAAACTCAGGAGAAAATAGCTGTTGCAAACGCTTGACCCTGAGCAGGCACGTCCCTATTTTCCGCCAAATCCAACCGGTACCTCCGATGTCCGACGCAACGCTCGCCGCCGCCGCAAAAACGGCGGGAATATTCGCGCGCGGCGCGCTCGTGCTGGCGGACGGCACGGTGTTCGAAGGCCATGTGTTCGGCGCGGCCGCAATATTGGATGGCGCGCCCTCCGGCGCGACGGGCGTCGGCGAGGTCTGCTTCAACACGGCGATGACCGGCTATGAGGAGATTCTCACCGATCCGTCCTATGCCGGGCAGATCGTGTGCTTCACCTTCCCGCACATCGGCATCGTCGGCACCAATGACGAGGACATCGAATCGCTCAACCCCGTGGTGCGCGGCATGATCGTGCGCGCCAGCGCCGAGCATCCCTCGAACTATCGCGCGCTGTCGGCGCTGGATGGCTGGCTGAAGAAGCACAACATTCCCGCACTCGCCGGCATCGACACCCGCGCGCTGACCAATCGCATCCGCGAGCTCGGCATGCCGCATGGCGTGATCGTGCAGGCCAGGGACGGCGCGATCGATGTGCCTGCCGCGCTGAAGGCCGCACGCGGCTTTCCAGGGTTGGTGGGTCTCGACCTCGCCAAGGACGTCACCACGCGCCAGACCTATCAGTGGCGCGAGATGCCTTGGGCCTGGAACCAGGGCTATGGCGAGCTGCCGACACCGAGCTGGCGCGTGACGGTTGTCGATTTCGGCGTGAAGCGGAACATCCTGCGCATGCTGGCGGGCCTCGGCGCGGATATCACGGTGGTTCCGGCGCAGGCGGCGTTGGAAGACGTGATGCGGCACAAGCCCGACGGCGTATTGCTGTCGAACGGCCCGGGCGATCCGGCCGCGACGGGCATCTATTCCATTCCGACCATCAAAGGATTGCTCGAGTCGAAGATTCCGCTGTTCGGCATCTGCCTCGGTCACCAGATGCTCGGCCTCGCGCTCGGCGCCACGACGCGCAAGATGGCGCAAGGCCATCACGGCGCCAACCATCCAGTGAAGGATCTGGAAAGCGGCAAGGTCGAGATCGTGTCGATGAACCACGGCTTCACGGTGGATCGCGGGACTTTGCCCAAGGGCGTGCGGGAAACCCATGTCTCGCTGTTCGACGGCACCAATTGCGGCATCGCGGTCGAAGGCAAGCCGGTGTTCAGCGTGCAGTTTCATCCCGAAGCGTCGCCCGGCCCGATGGACAGCCACTATCTCTTCGAGCGCTTCGCGCGAGCCGCGAAAACAGGACGCTAGAAATGGCCAAGCTGCCCCTCAAGATCGATCTCGTCGCCTCGGCGCGCAAACTCGCCGCGTCCAGTCAATCCTCGATATCGCTGTTCCAGCATGGCGACGCCAACCTGCTGCTGTTCGTGCCCACCGACCAGGACACCCAGGTCAAGCATGAGCGCGACGAGATCTATATCATCCAGTCCGGCCAGGGCATCTTCAAGCGCGGCGAGGAAACGGTGCGCTTCAACTCCGGCGACGTGCTGTTCGTACCGGCCGGCATCGAGCACCGCTTCGCCAGCTTTTCCGGTGAGTTCAGGGCCTGGGTCCTGTTCTTCGGCGCCCAGGGCGGCACGGTGCGGTAAGACTTCTCGCCTTAACCTTCCCTACATCACCATGGCCGGGCTTGGTCCATAGCAACAGCGTATGGACGCCACCCCTCAAACAATTCAGCTCGCGCGCGCCCTTACGCTGCCGATAAGGGCGGTGGCCGCCTCGGTGGGCGGCCATGGTGAGTAGTGAATTGCCGGGAATAAAACCGGCCGGCCGCCGGTCATGCTATACGTAACGCGTAGACGAAAGCGGCATTCGCCACGATGGATGACAGGCGCCGACGGTTCGAGGCGCAGGCCCTTCCGCATCTCGATGCGGCGATCAATCTTGCCCGCTGGCTGACGCGTTCGGGCGCGGATGCCGACGATGTCGTGCAGGATGCGATGCTGCGCGCCTGGCGCGCGTTCGACGGGTTTCGCGGCGGTGACATGCGACCCTGGCTGCTGGCCATCGTGCGCAACTGCTGGCGCAACTCGGCCGGCGACCGCAAGCGGCGCGGCCATGTGGCGATGCCCGAAGAGCACGCGGAGATGAACGGCGAGGCCTTGACCTTTTCCGGGCCGAGTCCGGAGGCCTCCGCCATCAACACCGACGTGGGACGCAAGCTGGATGCGGCGATCGCCAGTTTGCCGCACGAGTTTCGCGAGGTTCTGGTGCTGCGCGAGATGGAGGATCTGTCCTACCGCGAGATCGCGAGCATCACGGATTCTCCGATCGGCACGGTGATGTCGCGCCTGTCGCGGGCGCGAACCATGCTGCGGGAAAAATGGCTGGGCGAAGTGGAGAGTACTCATGCCCTGTGATCAGGCACATCGGATCGAGGCTTATCTCGACGGCGAACTTGACGCGGCGAACGCGGCGGCGGTCGAGCAGCATCTGGAGAGCTGCATCGAATGCGCGGCGCAGAAGGCTCAGCTTGAGTCACTTCGTTCTGCGCTGAGGCAGAGCGCAACGTACCATCGCGCCGATGCGCGGCTGCACGGCCGCATTCGCGCGGCGCTGGATGAAGCGTCGCCGCGTTCCAATGTACTGCCATGGTTCAGGAACGCCTGGGCTGGTGCCGCCGGCGGCGTGACGGCCACCGCGCTCGCCGCATCCCTGGCATTTTTCGTCCTGATGCCTGCGGCGACAGATCCGCTGATCGCCGACATCACCAACGCGCATCTGCGCTCCATTGCGTCGGATCACCTCATCGACGTCGTGTCCACTGACCGGCACACGGTCAAGCCGTGGCTCGCGGCGCATGCCGACCTGTCGCCGCCGGTGGCGGATTTCGCCAAGCAGGGTTTCAAGCTGATCGGCGGACGCGTTGATTTCATCGACGGCACGCGGGCGGCCGTGACCGTGTATCGCCACGGCGCGCACATCGTGAACGTGTTCGCCTGGGCGAATTACGAGGCAGAATTGCCGGACTTCGCAACCCGCAACGGCTATCACATCGTATTCTGGAGAAGTGGCAATCTCGTTTTCTGCGCCATATCGGACACCGCGGTCGACGATATCCTGCAACTGTCGCGCCTGCTGAAAGCTTTGTCGCAGACCGACGGCCGGGAATAAAGCGCGCGGTCCATCGGTCTTGGTCTCGAAACCTGTTCGAGGCCGCAATGACCATTCTCGAAAATCCCTCGCGCCGCGGCGCACTCAAATGCCTGGCCTATGGCGGCGCCGGTACGCTGTTCACCCTGACCGGCGGAATTGTGCTGGCGACCGACCTTGCCCAGGCGGCGACGCGCAAGGGGCAGCACGCAAATCTCGGCACGCCCTTGTTCGTGCAGATCAGCGACTCGCATATCGGCTTTGCCAAGGACGCCAACCCCGATGTTGCCGCCACGCTGAAGCAAAGCGTCGCGCTGGTGAACGGGCTGCCGCGCAAACCGGCGCTGATCCTGCACACCGGCGACGTGACGCAGCTGACCAAGCCGGCGGAGTTCGACATGGCGGCTCAGATCCTGTCGGACCTTGCCGTGAGCGAACTGCACACCGTGCCGGGCGAGCATGACGTAACCGATGGCGGCGCCGTCTTCATGGAGCGTTTCGGCAAGCCGTCGAACAATCGCGGCTATTACAGCTTCGACTCGCAGGGCGTGCACTTCATAGCGCTCATCAACGTGCTCAACTTCAAACCGGGCGGCCTTGGCATTCTGGGTGACGACCAACTCGCCTGGCTGAAGGACGATCTGTCCGGCCGCCCGTCGAGCCAACCGATCGTCGTGTTCGCGCATATGCCGCTATGGACGATCTATGAACCGTGGGGCTGGGGTACCGGCGATGCCGAGCAGGCCTTCGCGCTGCTGCGCCGCTTCGGTTCGGTGACGGTCCTGAACGGGCACATCCACCAGATCGTCTCGAAAGTGGAAGGCAACATCACCTTTCACACCGCGCGCTCGACGGCGTTTCCCCAACCGACGGCAGGCGTCGGGCCGGGTCCGGGACCACTGAAGGTCGATGCGGCTCTGCTGCCAGGCATGTTGGGCATCACCTCAATCGCTTATGCGCGCCATCCGGCGGCGGCAACTCTCACCGACACGTCTTTGAGCTGAACCACCCGTTCCAACCCCAACGAGGAGACTTCCATGATTCTCAGAACGACGATGGCTGCCCTGTTCGCAGGCGCAATTCTTCTTTCAGCGCCTGCCATGGCGGATGACGCCAACACGGTCACCATCAAGAATTTCGACTTTGCGCCGATGGCGCTGACCGTCAGCGCCGGCACGAGTGTGACCTGGCACAATCTGGACGGCGAGCCGCACACCGTGGTCAGCGTCGACGGAGTGTTCCGCTCGGCGGCGCTGGATTCGGGAGAGTCCTTCGCCTTCAAATTCACCAAGCCCGGCGTCTTCAAATATGTCTGTTCCATCCATCCCAAGATGGTCGCCACCGTCACGGTGAAATAGGTTCGCGCGCAAATCCCCCCAACACGCAATGCGCGCGTGCACAGAGCCGGAACGCACCCCGCCCCTCCAGCGTTCCGGCTCGAGCGCATTTCTTCACCAAAACGTTCGTCATTGCCCGGCTCGTCCGGGCAACCCATTTTTTCGACAGACAAGATGGGTCGCCCGCACGAAGCGGGCGATGACGTATTTGGGATTGTGTTGTCTCACAACGAATACTTTTTACAAGCGTCTCCCCACCACCCGCGTGAAGCCGAAAAGTTTTTCGCTGTCCGCAGCGAGCATCGCCACGCCGTCGGCGGACGACTGCTTGTGAAAACCTTCCGAGAGTTCCGCCGCGATCCGGCTCCACTCCAGCCATAGCGCGTGACCGTCTGCCATCCAGTCGGACGTCTCGACCTCGACCAGACCCGTCTTGGCCCAGTGCTGGCGCCACCATAGCGGCGAGTGGAAGCAGCAGAAATCCCACTCCCACCACGGTTTGATGTTGGCGGGCACAGCGGTGATCTCGCGCGACAGGCCCGGCACGACGATGCCGATCCTGCCGCCGGGTTTGAGGAACTTGATGATGGTTCCGAGATAGAGATCGTCGGTGCCGAAATACTGATAGGCATCGAAGCTGACAATTGCATCGAAGCCTTCCTCCGCGAAGGGCAGCGCGTGTGCCTCCGCATGGACCGGTACGACCTTGTCCGCAACGCCGGCCGCTTCGATGCGCCGCGCGTTTTCCGCCGGCCCGATCCACAAATCGGCAGCAACGACCCGCACGCCAAACTCCTTGGCAAGGAAGATCGAGCTAATGGCCTTGCCGCAACCCAGGTCAAGCACGCGCATTCCGGGCTTCAGTTCCAGCGCCTCGCTGAGAAATTCAGCCAGCCACAGCACGTGCGGGCCCATCATGTTGTCGAGTATCCAGCGGCCGTCATAGTTCGAGGCGCGGGGAAAGCGCGGTTTGTAGAGACGCGCGGTCAGTTCTTCGTTGGTCATGTTCGTCACCCTGGTGATTGTCCTGCCGCCGGCGCAATCGCGTGCGCATCGGCCGATACGTGTCTGTGTCCATGGGTGGCCGGGCGTTCCCACGCTGACGCTAGGAACCCGGCCATGGACGATCAGCGGATGACGACAATCTCTGGCATAAAACCTCGGTAGGAGGCTGGTGTGACGATGCCGATGTAGAAAACGCGCCAGCGTTTGTCAACGCACGGGGTGGAAGAGGATTCTAACCACCACCTGATTGTCATGGCCTGCCGAGTGCGGGCCACCCAGGTGACCAAACGCACCGATGTTGCGAAGAAGTTCTCAGACTGATCCTTACG
>JANYBR010000008.1 GCA_025360685.1 Pseudomonadota bacterium | reverse complement strand
TCGCCCTTCCACGCCTTGACGATGGCAAGATCGGCGCGCAGCGCGCGTTCCAGGATGTAGGTCTGGCCGTCGAATTCCTTATGTTCCTTACCTTCGGCGATGAGCGTTCCGACGCCGGTCTTGGTGTAGAAGCCCGGAATGCCCGCGCCGCCGGCCCGGATGCGTTCGGCGAGCGTGCCTTGCGGATTGAATTCCAGCTCGAGCTCGCCAGAGAGATATTGCCGTTCGAACGTCTCGTTCTCGCCGACATAGGAGCTGATCATCTTCTTGATCTGCCGGGTCTGCAGCAGCAGGCCCAAGCCGAAATCGTCGACCCCGGCATTGTTGGAGATGACCGTGAGGTTCTTTACCCCCGAGTCGCGCACGGCCAGGATCAGTTTTTCCGGAATGCCGCAAAGGCCAAAGCCCCCCGACATGATCGTCATGCCGTCGAACAGGATGCCGTCGAGCGCCGATTTGGTGTCTGCGTAGATTTTATTCATGCGAAGCCTGCCCCTGGATTTGCGAACTATAGCGCGGGCGGCGCGCTCGCGCGTGTGTCATTCCGTCCAGGAAATGCCGGCGCGCCAGACCCGTGGCGCCGCCAGGCTCACGATCGGTATGGGATCTGAACTCTCGGTGGTGGCGACATTCGCGTTGAACAGATTATCGCCCGCCAGATAGGCAGAAAGACCATCCCACAGGCGCCAGGAAATTCGCGCATCGATCGTCGTCGCCGGTGCGAGCGGCAGGGTGTTCTGGTCGTCGGTAAAGCGGGTCGACTCGTAACGCAGATTGGCCGTGATGCTGAGCCGCTCCACAGGCGTGAGCCGCAAGCCACCCGTCAATGTGAAGCGTGGCGCCTGTGCCGGACGCTTTCCTGTCAGCTGCGGCGCCGCGATGCCGCCCCGGACATGCGCGTCGACATAGTCGAACGCGATATTGAAGCCGAGCCAGTCGCGCGCCTGCCAGTGCGCTTCGGACTCAACGCCATACGCGTCGACATTCCCGGCATTTCGCCGCTGGATCAGTAGACCTGTTCCGGAAATCGTACCGACGCCCGGTACCACGATCGGACAGACCAACGATGGACAGTGAGCGATAGTGACGTTCGTGATCGCGCTGTGAAGTTGGTTGTAGAAGCCGGTCACGTCCCAGCCGAACGATTCCGCCGCCTGTCCGAAGCCGACTTCGGCCCCATAAAGCTTTTCCGGCGTCAGTCCGGGATTGGCTTCGGTGATGTTGTTGGCAAGACGAAACGGGCGATACAGCTCGTTCAAAGTCGGCGCGCGGAAACCGGCATAGGCGGCGGAGCGCAAATAGAAACCATCATCAAACTCGCGGCGAACCCCGAGCCGGGCCGTGGGCACAATCCCGCTCTTGGCTGGATAGCGCTGGTTCACCGAAACAATGCCGGTGGCGAGCGCGGTCTGAATCAGATGTCCGCCCGTCGATGCCCATTGATCGGCGCGCAGCCCCGCGGTCAGCAGCCAGCCATCGAACCGGCTAGCACCTTCGGCATAAAGTCCACCGACGGCCGTGCGTCCGCCGCTGACGCGCCCTTGCGTGAATACGGCGGCGGGGTGCGAAAAGTGCTCCTTGGATTCTCCCTGCGTAAAGCGCGCGTCGCCGCCCACTTCCCAATCGAGCCATGGGAGACTGCCGCGCACCGCCGCATTGAAGCCCCAGCCCAGCGCGGGCGTGGAATATTGATCGTTGGTCAGGGACGTCGACGCGCGCAGATTGCCGACTGAAACCGAGGTGTTGGAAAAGCCCGTGTTGCGCAGCCACGCTTGCAGGCGATAGCCGAGCGAGTCCGCGCTCTCGGGATGCGCGAGCGTGAGACTTGCCGTGACGCCATCTGCCGAGGATTTCGCGCCGACAAGCCCGGAATCGCGATTTTCGCCGTAGGCGCCCAAGCGCAGGGAAACCAGGGTGCCGAACCACGGCATCGCTTCGGCGCGCAAGGAGGCGTTGCGCGCGTGCAGCGTGACATGATCGTCCGCCGCGCCCCGCTGCGCCGGTGAAACCGGAATCCAGCCATTGCTGTCTTCGTCAGACGCACTGGCAAAGAGCGAGATCGGGCCGAGCGAGGTTCCGCCCGACGCCGCTACCCGCTTGCCGCCGAGCGCGGCGAGCGAAGCATCAGCGGCCACCAACCCGTCGCCACGCGCTTCGTCCAGCGCGATGACGCCCGTGAGCGCGCCGGCACCATAGGGTCCGGCGCCCGCGCCGCGCACAATCTGCGCGCTCGAAATGTCTTCTGGCGGCAGGGACGACCAGATCACCCAACCGCCGAACGGATCGTTCTGCGGCACGCCGTCGAGTGTGACCAGTGCGCGTCCTGCACCTGACGGCGCGATCGACCGCAACGACACGCCCTGGGTCGTTGGGTTGGCCGAAAGACTGCTGTCGCGCCGGAACAACGAAAGACCCGGCACCTGTTCCAGCGCATGATCCAGTTCCGTCACCGCGTGCAAATCAGCCGTGCCGATGGTGGCCACGGAAAACGCGTCATTGCCGACCGGATCGGGTGGACTTGCCGTCACCACGACGGTTTCGATTGTCGCGCTCTGCGCGGCGAATGCGGCCAGCACGCAGGTCACGGCGGCCGCGCCGGCCAGAATAAATCGCACGCACTTCATGGGGCCCCCTGGAACTTTCGAGGGTACGACGGCTTCGACGAATGCGCTATGCTGTCCCTCTGCACTGGGGTGTTACATGCGCGCAATGGTCGAAGGCACCGTGTCCAGAGGGTTTGAGATAGCTCACGAACAATTTACAGAGAATTTCGAGCGTAAAGGCGACTATCGCGAAGTCGGCGCCTCGTTCGTTGCATTCCATAAGGGAAAGAAAGTCGTCGACCTGTGGGGCGGACATGCGGACGCGTCGCACACTCGATCATGGGCCCGCGACACGCTCGGCAATGTCTGGTCGGCAACCAAGGGTATCGTCGCCATCGCCGTCGCAAAGTGCGTGGACCGCGGACTCTTCAGGTACGAAGACGCGGTCGCAAAGGTCTGGCCGGAATTCGCCGCCAACGGCAAAGCGAAAATTACCATCGCGCAGCTGCTGTCGCATCAGGCCGGGCTGAACGGATTTGCCGAGCCGACCACCCTGAAGGACTTCGAAGACTGGGACGAATGCTGCGCCAAGCTCGCGCGTCAGGCGCCGGCCTGGCCGCCTGGCGAAGCTTCGTCCTATCACGCGATGACGTATGGCTGGCTGGCAGGAGAATTGGTTCGCCGCACCAGCGCCAAGAGCATCGGCCGTTTCGTGCGCGATGAAATTGCCCGCCCACTCGATGCGGAGTTTTACATCGGACTGCCGGAAGCACAGGAAGCGCATGTAGCGCAGATGCTTCCACCCAAGCGTGTTGTCGACATGGATACCTTGCCGCTTCCTGCTCTCGCCAAGCTTGCGATGACCAATCCTCAGATGGTTCCGGAAGCAATGCTGACGCGCAGCTGGCGCGCGGCCGAGATTCCCGGCGGCAACGGCCAGGCGAGCGCTCATGGCTTGGCGCGTATCTACGCCGCTGTGATCGGGCACGAGATCCTGACGGCCGAAACGCTTGCCAAAATGACGACGGCCCAAACCAGCGGCCGTACCGACATGTTCCTGGGCTTCACCGACAATTGGGCCATGGGCATCAGCCTGAACACGCCCGGCATCTATGGACCAAACAAACGCGCCTTCGGATTTTCGGGTTGGGGCGGATCGTTCGGCTGCGCCGATCCGGACGCGCAAGTGAGCATCGGATATGTCTGCAACCAGATGGGTCCCGACCTGGTCGGCGACCCGCGCACCATGGGCCTGTGCAAGGCCGTTCTCGACAGCGCCGCAAGGCTTTGAGGCCAGACCGTTGACACTTTCGCTGCATTTCGTACCGTGTATGCGTACGACGTACGAGATGTCATGCCCAAGGAACTTTCCGGCGAGGATGTCCAGGCCGTGCGCGCCAAGATTGGCGCGGCGGCGACCGCGCTCTATGCGGCCAAGGGTGTGGACGCGATCACCATCCGCGACATCGCCAAGAAACTCGGCCGCAGCCCGATGGGGCTCTATCGCTATTTCGCCGACCGCGAGGACATCATCGCCTTTGTGCGCACCGATGCCTTCAACCGTTTCAGCGACGCACTGGAAGCGGCCTTCGCGTCAGGCGGCGACGCCTTCGCCCGCGCACGTGCCGTCGGCCGCGCCTATGTCGACTTCGCGCTGGGGAATCCGAACGCCTACCGGCTGATGTTCGACATGAGTCCGCCGAACGAAGCCAGGCACCGCGACTTGCGCCGCGCCGGCGAACGGGCCGGTGAGACCATTACGCGGCACGTGAAGGATCTGGCCGCGGCGGGCATCGTACACGGCGATCCGCAGCTCATCGGCAACGCCCTGTGGGCCGCCTCGCACGGCGTGATCGTGCTGCATCTGGCCGGACGGCTGCCGCATGGCATGGATGTGCACGATCTCTATTTCGAAACCATGCGGCTGACCTTCCGCGGTGCGCGCACACTTTCGACCCGCGCACAGCAGCCACGGCGCCGCAAAGCCCTATCGCAATCGTAACCAGAGGAAACGTCATGGCGCTCAAAGGTGCATTGAAAAAACGTCTGTCCGTGCCAGTGATCGGCTCGCCGCTGTTCATCATCTCGGGTCCCGAACTGGTGCTGGCGCAGTGCAAGGCCGGGATCATCGGCGCATTCCCGTCTCTCAACGCGCGCCCGATCTCGATGCTGGACGAATGGCTGTCCCAGATCAGCGAAGAACTTGCCGCCTATGACCGCGCCCATCCAGAAACCCCAAGTGCGCCCTTCGCGGTCAACCAGATCGTACACAAGTCGAACGACCGGATGGAGCAGGACCTCGCGCTCTGTGTGAAACACAAGGTGCCGGTGATCATCACATCGCTCGGTGCGCGCGAAGACCTCAACGCCGCTGTCCACTCCTATGGCGGCGTGGTGATGCATGACGTGATCAACAACAAGTTCGCGCGCAAAGCGATCGAGAAAGGCGCCGATGGCATCATCGCGGTGGCGGCCGGCGCGGGCGGACATGCCGGCGTGCTGTCGCCCTTCGCGCTGGTCGAGGAAATCCGCGAGTGGTTCGACGGGCCGCTTGCCCTGTCAGGCTCGATTTCCACCGGGCGCGCGGTCTTGGCGGCGCAGGCGGCGGGCGCAGACTTCGGTTACATCGGCTCGGCCTTCATCGCGACCAAGGAAGCGCGCGCACCGGAAAGCTACAAGAAGATGATCACCGAGAGCGCCGGCGACGACATCGTCTACACGAACCTGTTTACCGGCGTGCACGGCAACTATCTGCGCCCGTCCGTGGTCGCGGCGGGACTCGATCCGGAAAATCTTCCGGTATCCGATTCCTCGAAGATGAATTTCGGCTCGGGCGGCAATACCAAGGCCAAGGCCTGGAAGGACATCTGGGGCTGCGGCCAGGGCATCAGCGGCATCAAGGATGTGATCGGCGCCGGCGAAATGGTCGCGCGCCTGGTGCGCGAATATGACGAAGCGCTGGCAAAGCTGACCGCTGTGCGCAAGGAACGCGTTGCTGCGTAGAGTTCAACGCGTTCAATCCCTCATTCACCATGGCCGCCCTTGAGGCGGCCACCCAGTCGGCGCGCGTCTGCGCGCCGGAAGACTTGTTTAATTTGCTGGGTGGCCGGGTCAAGCCCGGCCATGGTGATCGAGGGGAGTCGTAGATTTGAAACGATTCTAGGGGC
>JANYBR010000476.1 GCA_025360685.1 Pseudomonadota bacterium | reverse complement strand
AACGTAGCGAACGAGAAGGCAATGGCGGCCCGAGCAGCCTCATCGGCGATCAAGGTGGACGTGCAGGTTCTCAAACGCTTACGCGGCCTCGACGAGAAGCGTCTTGCGGCGGATGGTGCCCTCGCCGGGAGTTCAACTTTGATCCAGTTTGAACTGAAGAGTGCAAATTCGGTAATGATTGCGGGATCGGCCGCGCCGTTTAGCGGAGATGTTTCCGTGACCGAGCCGACCAAACTGGAAATTGAGGGAACTGGCACGATAACAGTCATTCCGGGTGGAGAAGAACTCTCGACAAAGCGCACGACCGCAGAGAGCGCGGCAAAACAGTTGCGCGACGCACTACTAAAGCTGGGATGCGCATCGATCGCCGAGGCAGAATTCTTGGTGCAGGAGCGTCAAACACACGACGCTGCAGTGAGCACTCATATGGAAGTACTGAAGATCCACGCCCCGGAAGGTATCGAGAAACTCACCGAACAACTTTCGAGTGCGACGGCTTTAATTGCGAAACTCCCAATGGCGGCCGAAGAGAGGGATCTCGACCGAGGGACCGCCCAATCGGCTCAGCGAGCGGCAGACCAACAGGTCAAGACTGCACGAACACTTCGCGACACTTGTCAGTCAGAGTTCGGCGACGCCAAACAGGAGTTGGCTCGGCAGAAAGCACTCGGCACTGCGGCCGCGGATAAAGCGCGAGACACCGGTTCCGAACTGGGGCGCACACGCCAAGTCAAGACTGATGTTGCACTGCGTGAAGAGCTGGTACTGGCCAGTGAGCATGTCACTCAAGCTAAAGCGGTGCTTGAACGGGCCCAGCGTGTGCTTGCAGAGGCCGATCCCGAAGTCGCACAGCTAGCGTTCGACGGTGCGCGTGAAGGCCACAAAGCCATTCGAGAAGAAGTGGACAGATTAGAGGCGTTAGCGGATCGACTGGCGTTGGAACTACAATTGCTCGGTCAGCAGGGTCTTGGTGAAACAATACAAGAATTAGAGGGCGAGCTTGCCGTCACCACGGCGCGGCGTGACAGCTTGAAGAAGGAAGCCGAGACGCTCAAACTTCTGTATGAAACGCTTGCGCGGGCTGAGCAGCGCGCACGCGAAACATTCCTGGCGCCGGTTCAAAAGCGCGTGCAACCCTACCTGAGACTTTTGCTTCCGGAGAGCGAATTGGTGCTTTCCGATGATGACTTAGGTGTCACCGCACTACGACGCCACGGTTTGGAGGAGCCCTTCGAGTCGCTTAGCGTCGGCGCGAGAGAACAGATTGCGGTCCTCACTCGGCTTGCCTTCGCCGATCTCCTCCGCGAGAGAGGCGTCGTCGCTCCAGTCGTTCTCGATGATGCGCTTGTGAACACCGATCCACGTCGATTTGAGCGCATGCAGTTGGCAATCCGACGTGCCGCTAAAAACCTTCAAATCATCGTGCTGACGTGTGATGAAGAGGATTGGTTGCGGGCGGGTGCCCCGATAGTTCGGCTGGCCGAGTGTTTTGGAGCTCCGGCAACCCGCGTTGGGGACTCAGTTTGAACGCACTTTGGGTCGGCGGCCCGCGCGAGAAAAGGGGGATTATCGGTCCCCGTTCGATGCGCCAAAAAACGCTAAATCATTGAATTATAATGGCTATTGACAACATTTCGCCGATTCGGTAAACTGAACAAATAGTGAACAAATGCGTCGAGCCCATGCTTTCCGGACGCGCAATCCAAGAAACTCGCCAAATCAGAAGGAGGTGCGGCCATGTCCATTGGCCGGCAAGCCAAGACTATTACGCCCGCCATGCTTGTGCGCGTTCTGCAGCACATCAAGAGTCACGATCAGCCCATTCGAAGTCGCGTCATCGTTCTTCTCTCAATGAAGGCCGGCCTCCGCGCGGCTGAGATCGCAGGCATAACCTGGGCGATGATAACGGACGCAAATGGAGACGTCACAGACACGATATCGATCGAAGACCGTATCGCCAAGAAGATGTCTGGTCGCCGCATTCCAATGCATCCCGTCCTCAAGGCTGCGCTGATTGAGCTCAGGCGCGGCTCACGTGACCACGGACCCGTCATCCGCTCTCAGCGCGGCGGGCATATGCGGCCAGGGTCTGTGGTCAACTTTTTCGCGGTCACGTACAGGACCTTGCAACTTGACGGATGCTCAAGTCATTCAGGAAGGCGCACTTTCGTAACGCAAGCGGCACGAAAGAGTCATCAAGCCGGTTCGAGCTTAAGAGATGTTC
>JANYBR010000443.1 GCA_025360685.1 Pseudomonadota bacterium | reverse complement strand
CAGACCGCGTTCACATTCGAGAGTGAGGCGGGGCCTGGCTTCAGCGGCGGACCGGTAGTCGACGCTGCGACCGGCAAGCTCGTCGGCATCACATTCGGTTTCCTCGATCCGCAAGGCCGTCGCATAATGTACGCCTATCCCATGAGCCGCGTGCGCAACGAACTCGCCACGATCGAGCATCGATTGCCGGTCGACGTGGACTGACAGCTCGCGACTTTTGCCGCTGCACGCGGCGCAAAACGGTCCCGCGGCGAAACACCGTAACACACTGAAAACACTGATGTTTTTTATCACTAATTGCTATGGTCGAATCGAAAGCGAAGTGCTAGTTAGGCGCCCGGATTTGCCCCGTTTAAGGACCTGTTTTTGAGCGACCCAAAAGAGCCCGATGCCCCTTCGCCGGGCGGCGGCAATGTCAGCGGCATCGCGATCGAGGACGAGCTGAAACGCTCGTATCTTGACTATGCGATGAGCGTGATCGTGCAGCGCGCGCTGCCCGATGTGCGCGACGGGCTGAAGCCCGTGCATCGCCGCATTCTCTTTTCGATGCACGAGAACGGTTACGACTGGAACAAGGCGTATCGCAAATCGGCGCGCGTGGTCGGCGATGTCATCGGCAAATATCATCCGCACGGCGATCAGTCGATCTATGACGCGCTGGTGCGCATGGCGCAGGACTTTTCGATGTCCGCGCCGCTCATCGACGGGCAAGGCAATTTCGGATCCGTCGACGGCGATCCTCCGGCCGCGATGCGCTACACCGAAGTGCGCCGCGCCAAAATCGCGCATCTGCTGACGGAGGATATCGAAAAAGAGACAATCGATTTCAAGGACAATTACGACGGCACGGAGAAGGAGCCGGTCGTTCTGCCGGCGCGTTTTCCAAACATCCTGATCAATGGCTCAAGCGGCATTGCCGTCGGCATGGCGACCAATATCCCGCCGCACAATCTGGGCGAAGTGATCACGGCGTGCCTGGCTTATATCGAGGATCCGTCGATCAATCTGGAGGCGCTCACCGAGATCGTCCCGGGGCCGGATTTTCCGACCGGCGGACTGCTGATCGGCAAGCAGGCGGCGCGCGGCGCGCTGGCACGCGGGCGCGGCTCGATCCTGATGCGGGCCAAATGCCATGTCGAGGAAATCCGCAAGGACCGTGAAGCGATCATCATCACCGAGATTCCCTATCAGGTGAACAAAGCGCGGATGCAGGAAAAGATCGCCGAGCTCATGCGTGAGAAGCGCGTCGACGGCATCGCCGACATCCGCGACGAGAGCGACCGTCACGGCATGCGCGTGGTGATCGAACTGCGCCGCGACGCCTCGTCCGAAGTCGTCCTCAACCAGCTCTATCGTTATTCCGAACTGCAGACGAGTTTCGGCGTCAACATGCTGGCGCTCAATTCCGGTCGCCCGGAGCTGATGAATCTGAAGGTCATGATCGGCGCGTTCGTCGCATTCCGCGAAGAAGTCGTCACCAAGCGCACGCGTTTCGACCTATCCAAGGCGCGCGATCGTGGCCACACTCTTGTAGGACTCGCGGTGGCGGTTGCCAACATCGACGAAGTCATTGCGCTGATCCGCGCGGCACCCGATGCAACCACGGCACGCGAACAATTGATGGCGCGAAACTGGCCGGCGCGCGATGTCGAGCCGCTAGTTTTGCTGATCGCCGATCCCAGGCATGTGATGCAGGCGGACGGCACCATCAGGCTGTCAGAGGAACAGGCCAAAGCCATTCTCGACCTGCGTCTGCAGCGGCTCACCGCCCTCGGCCGCGACGAAATCGGCGACGAAGTCCGAAAGCTTGGCGAAGCGATCAAGGACTATCTCGACATCCTGCGTTCGCGCGCGCGTGTGCTTCAGATCGTGCGTACCGAGCTGGAAGAGATACGAACCGAATTCGCGGTCCCGCGACGCACGGAACTTGTGGACGCCGACGTGGAAGTCGAAGACGAGGCGCTGATCGAGCGCGAGGATGTGGCCGTCACCGTCACGCATGCCGGCTATATCAAACGCACGCCGCTCGACGAATATCGCGTACAGGGCCGCGGTGGCAAAGGCCGTTCGGGCATGGCCACGCGCGAGGAGGACTTCGTCAACTTTATCTTCGTGGCATCGACACATGCGCCGCTGGTATTTTTCTCTTCGACCGGCATGGCGTACAAGCTGAAGGTCTGGCGCCTGCCCGAAGCGCGCATCCAGGGCAAGGGCAAGGCTATGGTCAATCTCCTGCCGCTGTCCGAGGGTGAAAAGATCACGACGATCCTGCCGCTGCCAGAAGACGAGACGCAGTGGGACAAGTTCAACGTCGTCTTCGCGACCAAGTCCGGCGACGTGCGGCGTAACGAACTCTCCGACTTCGCCAGCATCAACCGCAACGGTAAGATCGCGATGAAACTCGAAGCCGGCGATGGCATCGTCGGCGTGCAGGTCTGCACCGACCAAGACGATGTGCTGCTGACGACCAAGAGCGGCAAATGCATCCGCTTTGCGCTGACCGACGTGCGCGTCTTCAAGGGCCGCGAGTCAACCGGCGTGCGTGGTATCAAGCTCGCCGCCGGTGACGAAGTGGTGAGCCTGACCTTGCTGCGACATTCCGATGCGTCCACGGCCGAAGCACGCGCCTATCTGAAACAGGCCAATGCTGCGCGTCGTGCCGCCCTTGGCGAAGATGCCGGTCCGATCGAGGAAGTCGCAGATGACGAGGAGTCGGGAGAAGAAGCAACCCTGACGCCCGCACGCTACGCCCAACTCGGCGCGCGCGAGCAGTTCGTGCTAGTTGCGAGTGAAAATGGCTTTGGCAAGAGATCCAGTTCGTACGAATACCGTGTTACGGGCCGTGGCGGCTCGGGCATCGTCGCCATGGCCATGTCAAAGAAGAACAGCGGCGTGGTCGCTTCCTTCCCGGTCGAGGAATCCGACCATCTGATGCTCATCACCGACCAGGGCCAGACAATTCGCGTTCCGGTGGCGAGCATCCGGGTTGCAGGCCGTGCTACACAGGGAGTCACGCTCTTCCGCGTCGACGGCACCGAACGGGTCGTCTCGGTGGAGCGCATCGAAGACGTATCAGGCGACGGGAGCGAGTAGGTGGCTCAAACTGGAAAAATCGAGATTACGCGCAAGCCGAGAGTCGGCCTCTATCCCGGAACCTTCGACCCGGTGACGCTCGGCCACCTCGATATCGTCAAGCGCGCGGTCAAACTGGTCGACCATCTCGTGATCGGGCTTGCCACCGGCATCGGAAAAGTGCCGCTGTTCTCTCTCGACGAGCGTGTCGCGATGTGGCGCCACGAGGCCGAACCCCTGGCAAAAGGCCATGCCACGATCGAAGTGATACCGTATGACAAGAAATTGCAGGTCGACTTCGCGCGCGAAGTGGGGGCCAACGTAATTATTCGAGGTCTTCGCGCCGT
>JANYBR010000394.1 GCA_025360685.1 Pseudomonadota bacterium | reverse complement strand
GCGTCGGAATATGCGGCGCGGGATGTCCGGGCAGACATGCTTGAAATCGAGGAATTATCAAACCCCATTGACGCCTTGCGGGGGGTGCTACACCTTGCATTGCCCAGCGACGCTGACAAGCGCGGCAATTGGAATTTCTTTCTGGGATTCTGGGAACGTTCCATTCACAACGCCGCAGTTCGTAAAATCACGCATCTGCGTTACGAGGAGTGGATAAAGCGGGTTTCCAGGCTTATTCGGCGCGCGGTTGAAGAAGGAATTGTTGATCCGAAACTTGATGTCCTGTTGGCCGCACGGTCCGCTGTAGCCCTTATCGACGGGATCGCAATTCAAGTCATGCGGTCCGGCCAGCCGCCCACGACACAGCAGCAGCGCCAGCTGATCGATACATGGATAGAGTCCTGGTTAGCCCCAGCCCGGCCACCTGAACAGCTGCGTAAATCAAAACCAGTAAGCGCGTAAGGCGTTCTGCGCGGTGGAACTGCGTCAGGGTGAAGTGTTCCAGTCACCTTAGTTCTAGCCGGCCATCACCCCGCCGTCGATGACAAGCTCCGCGCCGGTGATGAACCGAGCATCGTCAGATGCCAGGAACACTACGCCCGCTGCGATATCCGCTGGAGCACCAGCATGACCGATTGGCGTGGCAGCCGCGCCCGCGGCGCGGATTTCGGCCATGGCGTCGGAATTCAAGCGGGCGTCGCTTGATGGCATTACGCCATCATTATCGAGTTTGAGCCAGATCGGCGTTTCGATCGCACCGGGATGAACCGAATTGACACGGACATTGTTCTTCAGTCCGGCGAATTCGAGTGCAATGGCCTTGGTAAACAGCGTCACTCCGGCCTTCGTCGCGCAATATCCGGACATTCCCGGAATTCCCTTCAATCCCGCAACGGACGAGACATTTATGACGGATCCTCCACCCGACTTCGTCATCAGCGGCAGAGCCGCCTTTGTGCCAAGGAACACGCCATCAAGATTGATCGACATCTGGCGGCGCCAGCTTTCGAAGCTCATTTCAAGCAGTGGCCTGGAGATGCAAATGCCGGCGTTATTGACGAGCACATGCAATGCTTCGAATTCGGCTTCGATCGATGCCATAAGGGTTGACCAGTTCTTCTCGTTCGCGACGTCCAGCACTTTGACGCAGGCGGTGCCACCGATGGATGCAATCTCTTCAGAAGTTTCGCTTGCACCTTTGGCGTCGACGTCAGCGACAATGACGCGGGCGCCTTCTCTGGCAAGCGCAAGCGAGCAGGCGCGACCTATGCCGCTTCCACCGCCCGTCACGATCGCGACTTTGTCCAGAAGCTTAGCCATATGGTTCCCTGTCTATCCAAGGTGGTTTGATTGAGTTCGGCTTTCAGCCGCTTTCCACTGCGCCAGAACAAATCGGACAAGCGCCTCTGTCGCCTGCGCGCCCTGCGGTAACATGGCATGAAACATGTGCCAGACGTGGATCATGTCTGGCCAAATTTCCAGCGTTGCATCGACGTTTGAGTGTCTGGCGGTCGCCAGCAACCCTCGTGCGTCGTCAACGAGAACTTCATCGGATCCCACGTGAATCAACATTGGCGGCAGCCCCGCGAGGCTTGTCAGCATTGGCGATGCGAGACCGTCCCGGGGATCAGCACCCTGAAGATAGGCATCGGCCATTTCTTTCAAACTCCGCCGTGTCAACAATGGGTCGACGGCTGCCTTTGTCTCAAAGCTCGTCGACTCGCAGCGCATGTCGACCCAAGGGCTTAGGGCGACCAATGCTGCTGGCATCGGCAACTGCCTCTCGCGCGCAGCAATGAGAGTGGCGACCGCCAGACCGCCCCCTGCGGATTCGCCCCCGATCGCAACGTTGAGCGGCTTCGTGCCCGAAGCGAGCAAGGCGAAGTAGGCATCCACTGCGTCGTCCACCGCGGCCGGAAATGGATTTTCCGGCGCCAGACGATAGTCAACGCTTACAACCCTGCATTTCGCCAATCGCGCAAACTCGCATGTAAAAGCACGCGATCCGGCGGGATTGCCCAGCACATAACCTCCGCCGTGAAGATGGAAAAAGATTCGCGACGCATGCGCATCTTCCGGAGTGATTCGTTCCACCGTGACGCCCCCCAGCACGTCACTCTCAATATCGACGCCCGGCGGCTTCACGAAGGCTGCTGCGAACTTTTCCGACTGCACGCGACGCGCCATGAACGGCGTGTCCGGACCGCCTATGAGCGACTGCAACATTTGGCGAACCTGGCCGATCGGTTCCATTTGCGCCTCCAATTCTGATAATTTGTCAGTCCTTGCCGGTAAACGCGGACCACTCAGGCTCTTAGCGCATCCGCGCATCGCGTCGATTGTGTATCGCCTGCCTGCATTTCAGCCGCCAAATTCAACTGCCCGGAAGTGTTCGCGGAAGCATAAAATCTTTCGAACCCCAGGAAGACACTTGCCTTGCTTACGGCAAAAAGAAACGTTATGACAAATTGTAACGGCTGTTATATCTAAAAAAAAACGAACGATACCAGTGGGTATTGGCGGCGGAAACAAGACGCTTAAGCACGGGGGAACAAACAAATGTGCACGAACTTGAAAATCTCGCTGAGAGGCGGGGCGGCTCTGATTTGCTTTTTGGGATTCGCGCAGTTGGCCCATGCCGCAACCAGCTCGAACGTCAACGACCCGAACCTGAAGGGAATAAAAACAGCCGCGGCGACTGATACCGGCGGCGGATCAGCAAAGGGCACCAACGTAATCGAAACGGTTACAGTCACCGCCGAAAAGCGCGAGGAACCCAGTCAAAAGGTCGCGATTCCCCTGACCGCCGTTGATGGCAGCATGCTCGACAGTAAGGGCATTATTGGTTTCAAAGAACTGGGCATGAGCGTTCCGTCGCTGCGCTTTGGAGCGGGTGTTACGGGTGGCGAAAACGTCATCACAATGCGCGGCCTGGGCAGCCAGAATACTACGCCCGGAGGCGACTCGCCGGTCGCGTACAGTGTGGATGGCGTTACCCTCCAGAGAACCACCTCCGTCGATCCTGAGTTCTACGATATCGATCGCATCGAAGTGCTACGCGGACCACAGGGAACGCTCTATGGGCGCAACTCCGTTGGTGGTTCGATCAACGTAATCACGAATAAGCCGACCGATACTCTCGGGGGCGGCGTGGATGTCCTGATCGGTGATTACTCCGCGCGCATTTTCCGCGGTTGGGCTAACGCGCCGCTCATCGACGATGCGGGGTTTAAGATGTACGCGCGCATCACCGGTGTGTCGGCTCAGCACGACCCCTATTCAAAGAACCTCTCGACTGCGCCGGGGGCTACACACAACCAGGATGCGCAGGACTTTCAGATGTTGCGCGGCCAAGTCTATATGGAGTTTTCTCCCGATCTGAATGTGCTGCTTTCCGCCAGCTCGTCGACCAATCGAGATCCAGTGGCGACGAACGCTGCATGGTGGGAAACTCCGACGCGCTATATGACGGGAGTCGCCCCGACTCCGCCCGGAAACCAGGTGATTACGCCCGGGTCGGCGTGTGACTTCAGCACGATGGCGAAATATAAACCGCGAGTTTTCTGTCACGACTATCCGGAGAACGCGGATAATCGAGTCACCGTATATTCCGGCACGCTAAACTGGAACCTGGGTTGGGCGACGCTGACGTCGGTGACTGGGTACAGCACAAGCAAGGTCAGTCAGACGAGCGACGGCGATGGTTCAGGTGTGCCCATGGCGTTCGGATCTGCCTGGTTTCTTAAGCAACAGCAGATTTCTGAGGAAATACGCCTCACATCCACGGACGAAGACTCACCCTTGAAGTGGATTGGCGGTCTTTACTATTTCTGGGCCAACAACTTCGAAAATTTCGCCTATATCGACTCCGGCCTGAATGACAACTTTTCTCCCCTGGCGACAGGTGCATTTGACGCGTTCGACTTCCTGAGCCACGGAAATACCAAGACCATGTCTTTTGCACCATTCGGCCAGATTGACTACGACCTCGGCAAGACGTCGTTGGATATACCTCTGACGATCACCGCCGGTATTCGCTACACCGTTGATCGCAAGTACGGTTACAACTACCTCGACTACGAACTGCCATATTACTTTACGGTCTTTGGAGTAGCCTGCCCATTTTGTGGCGTTGGCCAGGGTCCCTTTTCGAAAGATTGGGGTCAATGGACGGGCAAGGCAGGTCTGAATTATCAGATAGCTTCGAATGTGATGGCATACGCGACGGCTTCGCGCGGTTACATTTCGGGCGGCAACATCATCGGTTTGGCGCACGTGTATGGGCCCGAGTCGATGTGGTCGTACGACGTCGGGGTGAAGTCCCGGTTCTGGGATGATCGCGTTCAATTGAATGTGGCAGGGTATCATGAAGAAATCTCAAATCTTCAGGTCTTTATCCAGAGCTCGACGCAATCGGGCATCAATAACGTCAATGGCCTTACGCAGGTTAATGGCCTAGAAGCGGAGCTCGACGCAATTCCGATCGACAATCTTCGCTTCAATGCAACCCTCAACGTCAATCATTCCACGTACGGAAGGTACATCACGACCGACACCCGCTTCGGAGGCCCTGGTCCGGGGTGCAGCTTGGTAGGCCCCCCATTCCTGTGCAACTTCGCGGGTCACACGCTGAACCAAACTCCGCCTTACACGGTCGATTTGGGAGCGCAATACGACTTCATCACTTCGATCGGCACGATTACGCCGCGCGTTGACGCCTTCATCTCAGGAAAAGTGCAGTTTCTGCCGGACAACTACATCACGTCTCAGCAGAAGCCTTATACTTTGACCAATCTGCACCTCACCTGGGTGTCAACAAACGGTCACTACAAGGCCGAAGCGTTTGTGAACAATATCGAAAACGCCGACGTTATTTCAAACGATGGGACGCAGTCGATTACGCTTGGACAGCAGGCGCTCGAGCCTGACAACTTTGCGTATTACCCGCCTCGTACAGTCGGGTTCCGGTTTGGCGTAAACTATTGACGGGGAGGGCCGCAGGTAGCTGGCATCTGAGCCAGCTGCCTGTCGTCGCCAGCCGTTGCTCCGCGCATGTCGCAAACAGCAACAATCCAGGTCGAAAGACAAGGCGCAGTCGACTGGCTCACACTCAATCGCCCTGATCGGCTGAACACGATCACCGGAACGATGGTCGAGGAGCTCTGCTCCTACTTCGAGCATCTCAAAAGCGACTTTGGCGTTCGTATCGTTGTCATGCGCGGAGCTGGTCGGGCGTTCTGCGCCGGCCTCGACATTAAAGAGCATCTCTCGGGCGATCGGGTGCCTGAGGGTGCAGGCCGGGTTCGACCCGGACATCACCTCTTCGATATTGTGCGCCTCATGCGCGCTTGTCCCCAGCCCATCGTCGCGTTGGTGCATGGTCCGGCCTGCGGAGGCGGATTTGCGATGGCGCTCGCGGCCGACATTCGGATAGCCGGCCGGTCGGCACGCATGAATGATGCTTTCGTTGCGTTGGGCCGATCGGGCTGCGAGCTTGGTCTCAGCTATTTTCTACCCCGCATCGTGGGATTGGGTGTGGTGACAGAGCTTATGTATACCGGATCATTCATTGATGCGGAGCGAGCGCTGAAAGTGGGTCTCGTGTCACGAGTTGTGCCTGACATAGAGCTTAACGCCTCTGCTGCGGAGTTTGTCGAACCGATGTTGAAAGCGGCGCCTCTCGGCTTGCGAATGACCAAGGAAACGTTGAACACCGTACTGAAAGTCAATGATCTCAATGCTGTCATTGATCTGGAGGAACGAGCTCAGTCCATTTGTGGTCGCGGGCCCGACTTCGAA
>JANYBR010000386.1 GCA_025360685.1 Pseudomonadota bacterium | reverse complement strand
CACGTCAAGCGCGTTTTGACCGATACCGGGGTCTTCAGGCAGCGGCGCATCGGGCGGGACCGGGCGCGAGGGACGATCGTCGGCACGGACGAGCGCGGGCGCCCCGGCGAAGATCGCGGCCCAAAGCGCGAGCCGCCATCCTTTGTGCCATTTGTGCCATGGGGCGAGCATCGTCAAGAGAGGCAGTGTGCCGTTTTACGGGTCGCGCGATCAACAACTAATTAACCGCGCTTTGAGGTTGAATTCGCTTGACGGTGCGTCTCATATTTGTTTCGAGGATTCAAATGCGATGCACGGTCATCTCGATTGTTCTTCTTTTCGCGCCGCTTTCGGCACGCGCCGAAACGCCGCTTGCGGACTACGGCTGGCTCGCAAAAACGTCCCCAGCTGTGCAATCGGCCCAATCGCAAATCCGGCTCTCCTCGCGCATTCCGCCGCCGCCCGGAGCGACGCGGGTCGATGTGAAGCCGGGCAGCTTTGGCGCCTGGCTCCGCGACCTGCCGCTTTTGCCCCCCGGCAGCGGCGTGAGGCTCTTCAATGGCGAATTGAAAGCGCGCCAGGACGTACACGCGGCGGTGGTCGACCTCGACGTGGGCTCCCGCGATTTACAGCAATGCGCCGACGCGGTGATGCGGCTGCGCGCCGAATATCTCTACGCACGGCACAAACCGGTGCGCTTTCATCCCGACCCCGGAAAACCGCGCGAGCTGGCATTTATCCGGCGGGGAGCTCCAGGGGACGTCGAACGGCAAGGCGACCGCGAGCGCTTTCGCCGCTATCTCGTGGGCGTGTTCGCCGACGCCGGCAGCGCCTCTTTGGAAGCGGAAATGAAGCCGGTGGGGAGTCGGCCTCTCGCCCCGGGCGACGTGCTCATCCAGGGCGGCTATCCCGGCCACGCGGTGCAGGTGCTCGACGTGGCCGAGCGCGGCGAACAACGTTTTCTATTGCTCGGGCAGAGCTACATGCCGGCGCAGCAATTCCACGTCGTCAAGAATCTCGACAACGCCGCGCTCTCGCCCTGGTACGACGCCGCCACGCTTGCCACGCCTGCCATGCCCGATGGGGGACTGCGCACGCCCGAGTGGCGGCCTTTCCGCCAAAAAGACGCGCGTCGCTACAGTGGCGACACGGATTGATCGCGGTCTTCTCGCGACGTATCGACGAGACGGTCGCGCGGGCCGCACGCGATATCCCCGAATTCAAAATGAACCGGTACAATCTCCCCGGTCACTGACGAATACGAGCGTCCACTTCACGATTTTCTTTGCCCGGCCGAGGAGATTAAAGATGCGCATTCATGGCTTTGGATTGATCCTGATTCTCGTCGCCGGGGGCTGCACGGATGCGAATCCCGATGCGATTCCGCAGCCCGACGCGGCAGGAGCGCGCGACCTCTCGGGAACGGTTCCGCCGGACCTCATCGTGCTCAACCACGATCTGCCGCCGGCCTCCTGCGGCGCCGCCGGCCAGCCGTGCTGCATGGGCGCAATGTGCTCGGGCCCGAACGTCGTGTGCGGCGGCGACGGCCTGTGTGCCAACTGCGGCAATGCAGGCAACCCCTGCTGCGCCAACAATACCTGTACTGGCATGGGCACGAGCTGCAACGGCGGCCTCTGCACCGTCTGCGGCGACGTGGGACAGGCTTGCTGCGCCGGTCGCCTCTGCACCCTCAAGACCGCGGTGTGCACTGGAAACAATCCGGGCGTGTGCTCGACCTGCGGCGGGCAAAATCAGGTCTGCTGCGCGGGCAATGTTTGCGACGGCGGCGGTTGCTGCGCAGGCAACAATTGCACGGGGAGCGGCATGATGTGCCCGAACGGTCTGGGTGCGTGCGCGAACGGCAGCTGCGGCAATTGCGGCGGCGCCGGCCAGTCGTGTTGCAACGGCAACCTCTGCACCTCCGGCAACACCTTCTGTAACAACAACGTGTGCTCCCCGTGCGGCAGCGCCGGCCAGCCATGCTGCGGTGGCAAAATCTGCACCGCGATGGGCACGCTGTGC
>JANYBR010000384.1 GCA_025360685.1 Pseudomonadota bacterium | reverse complement strand
CTTGGCCCTTTCTTAAACGCCGAAGGGTTAGTTTCGCATCGGGTATTGGAGTTGGGAGTCCACATAGATGGCCGAAGACCGCAAGGGACGCGTGAGCTACGTTATCGGACCCGATGGGAGTCCGCTGACGCTTGCCGACCTGCCGCCGCCCGGAACGAGGCGCTGGGTCATTCGCCGCAAGGCCGAAGTGGTCGCCGCAGTGCGCGGCGGACTGCTCAGCCTGGACGATGCCTGCAAACGCTACACTCTGACCGTCGAGGAATTCCTCGCCTGGCAACGCGCGATCGACCGCTTCGGCATGCCGGGCCTGCGCGCCACACGGGTACAGCAGTATCGCAATTGATGACGTGCAACCTGCGGCGCCGCTCCTGCAATCGCAAAGACTTTCTTAACTCTGAAACGCCAGCGATATTTTTTCCCGCGCTCGCACGTTAAGCACGCCTTTACCCAACACACGGCAATGTTTGCCTAGCACGGCGCGAAACCTGGTTTCGCGTCTTCATGCGGAGGGCAAGCATTGCCGGAATTTGTCAAAGCGATCGGAGCCGCGCGTTTCGGCGTCATGGCCGGTGTGGCCGCCGCGCTCACGGCGTTCTTTCTGTATGTCGCCGGCGCGCTGACCGAGCCGCCGAAGGCCATACTTTTTTCCGGCCTCGAACCGCGCGACGCATCGGCCGTCACCGCCAAACTCGACGCCATGAACGTCGCTTATGTCGCCAAGGGTGACGGCGGCACCATCCTGGTTCCTGCCGACGATGTGACAAAACTGCGCATGCAACTCGCCGCCGACAATCTTCCCGCCGCCGGCGTCGGCTATGAGATCTTCGATAAATCCGACACCTTCGGCGCCACCGCCTTCGTGCAGAATATCAACCGCCTGCGCGCCATCGAGGGCGAGCTGGCACGCTCGATCCAGACCATCGAGGGCATCGACGGCGCACGGCTTCATCTGGTCATCCCCGAGCGGCAGATTTTCGCGCGCGACGATCAGGCGCCCAGCGCCTCGGTGGTACTCAAGACCAGAGGCGTGCTGGGCCGCGGCCAGGTTCAGGCAATCCAGCATCTCGTTGCCGCCGCAGTCTCCGGCCTTAATCCGGAGCGCGTCGCCATCGTCGACGACAAGGGCAACCTGCTGGCCGGCGGCGACGACAAGAACGGGCCGAACGCCACTGCGATCGGCGAGGAAAACCAAACCACCGATTTCGAGGACCGCCTGCGCCAGCGCGTCGAGTCGATCGTCGCCAGCGTGGTTGGACCCGGCCATGTGCATGTGCAGGTCACCGCCGACGTCAGCTACACCCACACCAGCGAAACCTCCGAAACCTTCGATCCGGACAGCAAGGTCGTGCGCTCCACGCAGACGGTGGAGTCGAACAACTCCGACACAAATCCGGGTGCCGCCGCGGCCGTATCGGTCGGCAGCGCGCTGCCGGGTGGCGCCCCCGCGCCGGCAGCCGATGGCGCCAAGTCCAACGCCGCGCGCACCGAGGAGACGACCAACTACGAAATCAACAAGGCCGTGAAGACCAGCACCGTCGATGGCGGCACGGTCAAGCGGCTTTCGATCGCCGTCGTCGTCGACGGCACGCAGTCTGCAACTGGTGCCTACAAGGCCCGCTCGCCGGCCGAAATGAAGCAAATCTCCGACCTCGTCAAATCGGCCATCGGATACGACGTCAAGCGCGGCGACATCGTACAAGTCGACAATATGGCGTTCGCCCGTGTCGACATGGCAGATCTGACCCCGGCGCCCACGCCGTTGCTCGGACTGGACGGCGCCGACTGGCTCAAGATCATCGAGGCCGCGATCCTCTCGCTCACCGCGCTGTTGATCGGACTGTTCGTCGCACGGCCGCTGATCGCGCGCATGTTCGCGCCGCTCATGATCGGCTCCGCCGCGCACTCCAGCTCGCCGGTCGCCGGCCAGCTGGGCGCTCCGAGCGGCAACATGCAGGCACAGACCCAGCAGATCGGCAGTGACGGTCAGCCGCTCGCGATCGCTTCGCCGCAGCGTTCCTCGATCGACGTCTCGCAGATCGACGGACAGGTGCGCGAATCCTCGATCAAGAAGGTCGGTGAAGTCGTCAGCGCGCATCCCGAAGAAGCGCTGGCGATCATCCGCACCTGGCTCCACGAACCGGCATAAGAACGATGGCCCGATCCAAAACCGCCACCAAGGAAGACATCCGCCAGCTCAGCGGCGCGGAACGCTCGGCCATCATCATGCTTTCGCTCGGCGAGGAACACTCGTCCAAGATCTGGAAGATGATGGACGAGGACGAGATCAAGGAAGTCTCGCAGGTGATGTCGACGCTGGGCACGGTCAGCTCGGCCCTGATCGAGAAACTGCTGGTCGACTTCGTCTCGCAAATGTCCGGAACGGGCTCGCTGATGGGTTCCTACGAATCCACCGAGCGCCTGCTCGCCCGCATGATGGACGAGGAAAAGGTCGGCCAGATCATGGAGGAAATCCGCGGTCCGGCCGGGCGCACCATGTGGGACAAGCTCGCCAATGTGAACGAGACGGTTCTCGCCAACTATTTGAAGAACGAATATCCGCAGACCGTTTCGGTCGTGCTCTCCAAGATCAAGCCGGAACATGCCGCGCGCGTGTTGGGCGCCCTACCCGAAGAATTCGCGCTGGAAGTCGTGCAGCGCATGCTGCGCATGGAATCGGTGCCCAAGGACATTCTCGACAAGGTCGAGCAGACCTTGCGCAAAGAGTTCATGTCCAACCTTGCCCGCACCGCCAAACGCGATGCCCACGAGCACATGGCCGAAATCTTCAACAATTTCGACCGCCAGACCGAAAGCCGCTTCGTCACCGCGCTGGAAGAGAGAAGCCGCGACAGCGCCGAGCGGATCAAGGCCTTGATGTTCACCTTCGAGGATCTGGGCAAGCTCGATCCCGGCTCGATCCAGACGCTGCTGCGCCATGTCGAGAAGGACAAGCTGGCACTGGCGCTCAAGGGCTCGACCGACACGCTGCGCGACGTGTTCTTCTCCAACATGAGCGAGCGCGCCGGAAAGATCCTGCGCGAAGACATGGAAGCCATGGGACCGGTGCGCCTCAAGGACGTCGACGAATCCCAGATGCGCATGGTCAATGTCGCCAAGGACCTTGCCAATAAGGGCGAGATCATGATCGCCAACAAGCAAGGCGAAGACGAGCTGGTGTACTGATGAGCGCGGCCAGCAAATACACATTCGACGTCGAGTTCCGCCGGGAGGGCGATCTCGTCTCCAACGCGGCGCGGGCGCGCCAGAAGAAGTCCTATACGACCGAGGAAATCGACCAGCTCTCGGCCCGCGCGTACGAACAGGGCATCAAGTCCGGACAGGTGCGCGCCGCCGAAGCGCTGGCGGCCGAAATCGCCGACCTCGTCGCCGCCTTGCGCGAGATGCTCGAGCGCACGCGCCAGGCCACCGACGATGTGCGCCAGGAAGCATCGATGCTGGCGCTCGCCGCCGCGCGCAAGCTCGCCACCGCCGCGATCGACCAGCTGCCGGCCGCCGACGTCGAAATGACCTTGCGCGGCGCGCTGCATCAGGCGATCGGCGAACCGCGTGTGGTGCTGAGTGCGAGCCAGAAAGTGGTCGAAGTCCTCAGGCCGCAGCTCGAAGAGATCGCGTTGCAGGAAGGCTTCGACGGCCGCCTTGCCCTCGTCGCCGACCCGGCGATGGCCATGGCCGACTGCCGCATCGATTGGCGCGGCGGCGGCGCCGAACGTTCCGAAGGCGCGATCGAGGCGGCTATCGCCGAGCTGATCGCGCGCCGTTTCTTGAACCCGACGTCTGTGGAGGAATAAATCATGGCGGCAAGCGACAATGTCGAGCTGCCCGATCTGGGCCAGGAAGGACAGCCGGGGCCAGCCCCGGCACTCCTGAATGCCGACACCAACACCGAGTCCGAGATCAAGCGCACGGCGCAGGACCTCGAAGCGGTCTACGACGTGCCGGTCACCGTCTCGGCCGTGCTGGGCAAGTCTGCGATGGAAGTCAGCCAGCTTCTGAAACTCGGCAAGGGCACGATCGTGGAGTTGGACCGCAAGGTCGGCGAGGCCATCGACATTTATGTCAACGACCGTCTCGTGGCACGCGGCGAAGTGGTGCTGGTCGAGGATCGCCTCGGCGTCACCATGACGGAAATCATCAAGGCGGGTCAGTCGTGACTTACTTCGGCCAGATCCTTCGACAGGCTCAGGATGAGGCCTTTAATTTGGTCCTCATGGTGGTCCCGACGCTGTCGCTGGGACTGTCGAACCATGAAGACGTCAGGAGAGTAAAATGAGGCTTCTCATCGTCGGCCAGTTGCAGGGTCAACTCACCGCAGCCACCAAGATCGCCATGGATCGCGGCGCGAAGGTGACGCACGCCATCGACATCGAACAGGCGCTGGCCACCCTGCGCAGCGGGCGCGGCGCCGATCTCGTCCTGTGTGACGTGAAATGCGACATCGGGCAGCTGGTACGCGGTCTCTCGACGGAACGTATCTGCACGCCGGTGGTGGCCTGCGGCATCGGCACCGATGCCAGAAGCGCGGTCGACGCCATTCGAGCGGGTGCGAAAGAGTATTTGCCGCTGCCGCCCGACCCCGAACTGATCGCGGCCGTTCTGGCAGCCGTCGCCGACGACAGCCACCAGATGGTCTACGAAGACCCGGCCATGGAAGCCGTCATCACACTGGCCGATCAGGTGGCAGGCAGCGACGCCTCGATCCTGATCACCGGCGAGAGCGGCTCGGGCAAGGAAGTCCTCGCCCGCTATGTCGCCAAGAAGTCCGAGCGCGCCGACAAGCCGTTCATTTCGGTGAACTGTGCCGCGATCCCGGAGAACCTTCTGGAATCCGAATTGTTCGGCCATGAGAAAGGCGCCTTCACCGGCGCCATCGCACGACGCATCGGCAAGTTCGAGGAAGCCAATGGCGGCACCTTGCTGCTGGACGAAATCAGCGAGATGGACGCACGCCTGCAGGCCAAGCTGCTGCGCGCCATCCAGGAGCGCGAGATCGACCGGGTCGGCGGCGCCAAGCCCGTCAAGGTCGACATCCGCATTCTCGCGACGTCGAACCGAGATCTTGTTCAAGCCGTCAAGGACGGGACGTTT
>JANYBR010000376.1 GCA_025360685.1 Pseudomonadota bacterium | reverse complement strand
CGCCCCTTGGGACGTTTGGCAAGGACGGCCGCCGCCTTCTCATAGTGCGCGTGCGCGTCGCGCGCCACGGCGCGACACGCCTTATCGACTCTCGCATCGGCGATGACGGCTTTGGGATCCAGCGTCGTGATTGCGGCATCGCGCAGATATTCGCGCGGCAGATAGAGCCGGCCGATGGCGGCGTCCTCGTCGATATCGCGCAGGATGTTGGTCAGCTGCAAGGCGCGGCCAAGGTGATGCGCGAGCTCGAAGCCTGGTCCTTCCTCCATCCCGAACACCTTGATCGACAGGCGCCCGACTGCGCTCGCCACGCGCTCGCAATAAAGATCGAGTGTCTTCAGGTCGGGCGCGACGATGTCCTCGGCGACGTCCATATCCATGCCGTCGATGACGGTGAGAAAATCCTCCCTGCGCAGGCCGTAGCGCCTGACGGGCTCGACCAGAAAATTCGCCCGCTCCGGCGGGTGGCCGGCATAGAGATCGTCCAGGTCGACGCGCCATGTGAGGAGCAGGCCATTGCGCTCGGCGCGCGTGCCGATGCCGTCGTCGGCGATATCGTCCACCAGCCGGCAGAAGCCGTAGATCGCGAACATCGCCTCGCGCTCGGCCTTGGGCATCAACCGCATCGCCGAATAGAACGAACTGCTGGCTGCCTTCTGCTGGGCAGCTTCGATGATGGGCGCGGATTCGGACATGCTCATGATAGGGACGTGGATTCGCTGCCCGTTCTTTTAGGACGAAGACGGGCCGAGACAAAATGGCTGATGCTGCGCAGGAGCAGCCCCGGCAACTCGATGCGATCATGGTGGACCCGATCCGACAATGGATCGCGGTTGAGCAAGCGTTCCGTGAGGTCCTCGGCCAGGGTCTGGATCACGCTGACTTCGAGGCTGAGGCGGCGGTTGCGGATCTGGCTGGCGAACGGGCGCGCAGTGGCCAGCAGGCCCTGGGTGCGGCGGGCGAGCTCGCCGATCACACCGCGCAGGGCCAAACTGCTCTTGTCCAGCGCAAGCGACACAATCGAAAGACTTGCCTGCTCCATCAGGTCGAGCGGGATGTAGACCCGGCCAAGCTCGCGATAGTCCTTGGCGCAATCCTGCAAGTGGTTGATGACCTGTAGCGCGGCGCACAGTGCGTCGTTGGCGGGCCAGATGTCGCGGCTTTCGCCATGCACGTCGAGCACGAAGCGGCCGACCGGCATGGCGGAGTAGCGGCAATAGTCGAGCAGTTCGTTCCAATCCGCATAGCGTTGCTTGGTCACGTCCTGGCGGAAGGCGGTGAGCAGATCGAGCGCGTGCTGGTTCGTCAGACCGCGTTCGGTGAGAACCTGACGCAACGCCGTCGCTTCCGGCGAACCGCTCGATCCACCGACCAGGCTGGCGCGCATGTCCTCGAGCAGCGCCAGCTTCGCTGTAGGCGGTGCGGCCGGATTGTCGGCGACATCGTCGGCGGTGCGCGCGAAGCGGTAGAAAGCCATGACCGGAGCACGGTATTTTTTCGCGATCAGGATCGAGGCAACGGGAAAATTCTCGTCCTTGTGCCCCTTGCCGGATGCGAGCTCGGCGGCGCTCATGCTGCCCTCTTCATGATTGGCCCATGGCTTGCGCGCGGCCCTTCCACATGCCGCCGCGGCCGCGCCAGTGCTGCACCGCCGAGTCGAAGGTGAAGAGCGCATAGAGCGCGCCGATCAGCGGCAGCGCCAACCCCCAGAGCGGCGACAAGCGGTAGAATTTCAGGATCGGCTGGAAGGCGAAAGCCATCGCCGCCCAGGCGAGAATTCCGGACGCTTGCGCCGAGTCATGCGCCAGGAACGCCAGCAACGGTGCGGCGCCGTAGACCGCGATCATGCCGACGAACGTTCCGCCGAGTACGAGCGGCGAGTAGCCGAGTTGGGCATAGGCCGAGCGCGCCACCATGGAGCGGATCTCCGCCATGCCCCGGTATGGCCGGACGCTGACGGCGCGTTCGCTGAGGCCGAGCCAGATCGGCCCTTGCGCCTTCATGGCGCGGCCGAGCGCGCAATCGTCGATGATCTGGGAGCGGATCGCATCGATGTTGCCTGCGCGTTCCAACGCGTCACGGCGCACCAGCATGCAGCCGCCCGCGGCGGCGGCAACTTTGTTCTTCGGATCGTTCACCCAGGCGAACGGATAGAGCATGTCGAAGAAGAACACGAAGGCCGGAATCAGGTAACGCTCCGGCCAGCTGCGGCAATGGAGCTTGGCCATCAAGGACGTCAGGACCAGATTGCCGGACTGCGCGCGCGCCACGAGTCGGCGCAAATTGTCGGGCGCATGCGCGATATCGGCGTCGGTGAGCCACAGATAGTCTGGTGTCCCTGCCGCTGCGATGCCTTGGCGCACCGCCCACAGCTTGCCCGTCCAACCGGTTGGACGGGCCGCGCCGGCGATCACCGTCAGCCGATCCTGACCGGCAAGCGTGCGCGCCGCATCGGCTGTGCCATCGCCGCTCTGGTCGTCGACGAGCACCACGCGGAACAAACCGGGATAGTCTTGCGCGAGAAGGCTGCCGAGCGTTTGTGCAATGACATCGGCTTCGTTGCACGCCGGAACGACGGCGACGACCGATGGCCAGGTCGCAGGCGGCGGCGCTTCGTTCCTATCGTCGCGCTCGCCCATGACCCAGAACATGCCGCGGCCCGCCAGCAGATAGATCCAGATCGCGACCGGAACCAGAGCCAGGAGCGCGATCATCGGATGTAGCCCGCCTGCCGGAACCAGTTGAGCGCATCCTCGATGCCGCGCACGAAGGGACGCGCGACAAAGCCCAGTTCGCGTTTCGCCTTGGCCGATGAGAAGAACATGTGATGCTTGGACATCTTCAAAGCGTCGGCGGTGAGGAACGGCTCCTTGCCGGTAAAGCGGGCCATGGCTTCGGCGCCATAGGCCAGAGGATAGAGCGGGCCGCGCGGCAGCTGCACCCGCGGCGGCCTGCGCCCAACAAGCGGCGCGATGATGCCGAGCATCTCCTTCAGGCGAACATCCTCGCCGCCAAGGATGTAGTTCTCGCCGATGCGGCCCTTTTCGAGCGCGAGCAGATGACCTTCGGCGACATCATCGACGTGAACCAGATTGAGTCCGGTATCGACGAACGCCGGCATGCCGCCGGTTGCCGCCTGCACGATGATGCGCCCGGTTGGTGTGGGCTTGACGTCGCGCGGCCCGATCGGCGTCGACGGGCTGACGATGACGACCGGCAACCCCTCGCCCGCCATGCGCTCGACCAGGCGTTCGGCGACGAGCTTGCTCTTCTTGTAGGCGCCGATCACCGTCTGTTCGCTGTGGCGCGAGGTTTCGTCGACCGCCGCGCCTGCGACCGGCTTCAGCGCCGCGACGCTCGACGTATAGACGATGCGCTCGGCGCCCGTGGTGCGGGCGGCTTCCATCACAATGCGCGCGCCTTGCAGATTGTTGCGCACGATCTCGTCCGGATCGCGCGCCCACAACCGGTAGTCAGCCGCGACGTGAAACACAAAGCGCGCGCCGTCCAGGGCCTTGGTCATCGACGCGGCATCGCGCATGTCGCCGATGACGATGCGGCAATCGATGTCGGCGATGTTGGTGCGCGGGCTCGACTCGCGCATCAGGACGCTGACTTCGTCGCCGCGCGCCGCAAGCGCACGCGCCACGGCCGAGCCGACAAAGCCCGACGCGCCGGTCACGAGAACGCGCTCACCCATCAGGTTTGCGCCGGCCTGGCAAGCGCGCGACGGCTCTCCATCGCCTGCCAGGCGAGCAGGACCGGAACGCCGACCACGACATCGCGGGCGCGCCGCAGTAACGACACGGCGAGACCGATTTCCGGCCCCAGGCCGAACAGCGGCATCAGCGCCGCGTAACCTGCTTCCTGCACGCCGATGGCCGCCGGCACGAACACGGTGGCACTGCGCAACGCTGCCAGCAGCGCCTCGATGGCGATGGCCGAAAAAATACTGATATGGCCGCCGATCAGGCGCACGGAAATCCAGATGGCGATGCCGCTGCCGATCCAGGCCAGCAGATGGATGGTCGCCGAAGCCGCCAGCCGCACCGGCGACGCGTACATCTGCTGCATGGCCTGTCCGAACGCCACGGTCTGTTTGACGGCTGCCGGCAGGAAACGCGCTGCGATGCGTTCGGCAAAGGCGCTGCCGCGTTGTTGCAGGAACACGAAAGCGGCAACGCCCGGCACGAGCAGAAATGTTCCAAGCATGAGGCCGTTGACATAAGGCGCCATGGTCGCCGAGGCGCGCAACGCAGAGACTCCGAGTCCGACGCCAATGACGATGAACGCGATCTGCGCCATCAGTTCCGTGGTGACGTCGGCCACCATCGAGGCGAAGGCGAGCGGCGCAGCGATGCCGCGGACGATGGCATAGCGCGCGCCGATCACGATGCCGCCGAACTGGGAGAACGGAAGTATGTCGCCGGCGCTGTCACGGGTCTGGCGGCCGATGACGAAAGTCGCAAGATCGCGGGGCGTGCCGTGCGGCAGCAGCGCGAACCAGCCGCTGCCCATCAGGGCTACGACGACAAAGCCGTACAGGCAGATCAGCGCGAAGCCGCCGATGCCGACCGACGCGATAGCGGCAAATACCGGCTCGATGCCGATATGCAGTATGAGCCAGACCGCGAGTGCGAGCCCGACCAATGTGGCGAAGATGACTCCGAATTTCATGACCGGATCAGGCGGCGGCCGGCTTCGGCCCGAAGAACCGGCGGAAGGTGCGGATCACAAAGGGAAAGAAGCGCGGGCGCTTGAGGCGCTTGTCGTAGATGCCGAGGCGGCGCTCATTCTCGGACAGGCAGGTGTCGAGCAGCTTGTAGACGTCGATGCCGTCGCCGCCGAGCTGGCTCGCGCCGTTGACGGTGAAGTTGTTGTCCTGCTCGCCATGGCTGACGTCCGACGCAATGCCGATGCGCTCCCAGACGAGGAATGCCCATACGGCGAGCACTTTCAGCTCGAACCAGGGCCGGCGCCACAGCGCCATGTTGCGGCGGTGCCAGGCGACCCAATTCACGAAGAACAGGATGTGGCGGCCTTCCTCGTGCACCACAGGCTCGAACGTATCGACCAGTTCGGCAGGAAAGAAGCCGGACGCTTTTGCCGTCTCGAACAGGCCGAAGGCAAAGAAGCTGTCGATGCATTCGCTGTAGCCGGTGACCATGAAGGCCCATTCCGGATTCTTCGGCCGCGGATAGGCCGGCTCGGGCGCGAGCTGGATGCCATAGGCTTCGACAAGATTGGAGAGCACATAACGATGACGGCGTTCCTCGAAGCCGTTGAGCTCGACCGCCTTGCGCAGCAGCGGATCGGCGATGCCTTCGGCGTAGGTGCAGACATTGAGCCCGGCGCGGTTCTCCGTCTGCACGGCGATATCCCAGATCGGCAGAGCGGTGATGCGCGCCGTCGTCGCCTCGTCCAGCTTCGGCCAATCAATGACGGCCGGACGATAGGGATTGAAGGTGTCGAGCAGCGTCGTGCAGAACAGCCGCTTGTGTTCCTCGCTGCCGAAGCGGATCGGACCGTCGCCCGGTGCCGGGACGCTGGCCGTGATCTCAGGAAATGTCAGTGTGGTCATAACGCTGTCCGCAAATGATCTTCGATAATCTAGGGCGAACCCAAACCCGCCAAGTCCCGGCCAATTCTCGAGCCGGATGAGGGGCTTGGGCGCGGCCCGGCCATAGCAGACCGCTCAGAAATCCGCAAAGCCGCCACGGGCGACGGCGGAATTGCGCGAGGCCTGGACAACGCGCGGTGCGACGAGTGCGGCGAGTTCCTCGGCATAGCGATAGCCCGGCGCCGATCCCGGAAACGGCCCGGTGGCCGGGTGCAGATAGATTTCCGTCAAGCCGTCCGGGAGATTGTCGATCAGGCCGAGAACCCGTGCGGACGTCATCGCGCCGGACCAGGCAAGACCGAACACGGAGTCCGGCACGCAAAGACCCGCGGCGCGAAAGCGCGCGCGCGACACTATTGCCCAGGGCGCGGTGACAAACGCGGACGCGATCTTCGCACCGGGCTCAACCTTCAAGAGAATGTCTTGCGGTTCCAGCGGCACGCGAATGGCGCGCAGTCCATAGCGCTTGCCGACGCGCAGAATCGTGGCAGCGATCGTGGGATGCAGATGAAAATGTTTGTGCGTGTTGACATGATCCAGCGCAAGTCCCGTCGCGCGGAAGGCATCGAACTGCGCCTCGATCTCCGCCTCGAGCTGGCGGCGCACCCGCGGCAGGAAAAACATGCGGACGCCCGCCGCCGCCATGCCGGTGCGGAACAATCCGTCGGCATCGACCAGATCGGGGACGGACGCCGCGGGCAAGGTCGGCCTGCCTTCGACCAGCACCAGATGGAGACCGACGCGCAGGCGCGGCATGGTCTTGGCGCGCGCGACGGCATCGGCCGCGGCCGGCGCGGAGACCATCAGGCTCGCGGCTGTGAGAATGCCCTCGCGGTGGCCCTGCTCCACGGCTTCGTTGACTTCGACGGCAGCGCCGAAATCGTCGGCGGTAACGATGAGGCCTTTCATATCCCGCCCTCGCCCTTCGACGAGCTCAGGATGAGGATCGAGCCAAGGTCCTCATCCTGGTCCGCGCGCTGCCGCGCGGCGGACGGTCGAAGGATGGAAGGAGGGCTCAACTCAATCCGGCCGTCACGTCAGGCCGCGTGGGCGCGGCGCTCCCGCAGGAACTGGAAGAACTCCGCGCCCTCGCGCAGGCGGCGCTTCATCATGTCGGTGGAGCGCACCATCTCGCCGACGATCGAGGCGATCTTGCTCGGGCGGAAGTAGAACTCCCGGTAGAAGCTCTCAAGCGACGTGAAGATTTCGTTGTGCGACAGGTGCGGATAGTGCAGCGGCGCGATCTGGATGCCGCTCTCGTCCACCAGCTCGGCATTGGCAGCGTCGAGCCAGCCGTTCTGGAGCGCCTGATTGTAGAGGAACGTGCCCGGATAGGGCGCCGCCAGCGAAACCTGGATGGTGTGCGGGTTGATGCGTTTGGCGAATTCGACGGTCTCGCGAATGGTCTCGCGCGATTCGCCGGGCAGGCCCAGGATGAAGGTGCCGTGGATCTGGATGCCGAGTTCGTGGCAATCCTTGGTGAACCGTTCGGCGACCGGGATGAGCATACCCTTCTTGATGTTGTGCAGGATCTGCTGGTTGCCGGATTCGTAGCCGACGAGCAGAAGCCGCAGGCCGTTTGCCGCGAGCACTTCGAGCGATTTGCGCGGTACGTTGGCCTTGGCGTTGCACGACCAGGTGACGCCGAGCTTGCCGAGTTCCCTGGCGATCGCTTCGGCGCGCGGCAGGTTGTCGGTGAAAGTATCGTCGTCGAAGAAAAACTCCTTGACCTGCGGGAACGCTTTCAGCGCCCATTTGATCTCCTCGATCACATGGCCGACCGAGCGCGTGCGGTAATTGTGTCCGCCGACCGTCTGCGGCCAGAGACAGAAGGTGCAGCGCGATTTGCAGCCGCGGCCCGTGTAGATCGAGATGTAGGGATGCTTCAGGTAACCGATGAAGTAGTTCTCCATCACCAGGTCGCGCTTATAGACCGGCGTGACGAAGGGCAGCGTGTCCATGTTCTCGATCATGGCGCGGTCTTCGTTGTGCACGATTGCGCCATGCTTGTTGCGGTAGGAGATGCCCTTGATGTCGCTCCATGGCAGGTCGTCGGCCACGTCCTTGATGGTGAAATCGAACTCGTTGCGCGCGACGAAATCGATCGCGGCGCCTTCGCGCAGCGAGCCTTCGGCGTTGACCGCGACCTTGGCGCCGATCATGCCAGCCTTGAGGTGGGGATTGGCAGCCTTCAGGGCCTCGATCACGCGCACGTCGGACTTGAACGATGGTACGGAAGTGTGGGCCACGACCAGATCGAAATCCTTCGCCTGGGCGACGACTTCGGCGAGCGAGGTCTTGTGCGGCGGCGCGTCGATCAGCTTGGAGTTCTCGACCAGGGCGGCGGGCTGCGCCAGCCAGGTCGGATACCAAAAGCTCTTGATCTCGCGCTTGGCCTGATAGCGCGAGCCGGCGCCGCCGTCGAACCCATCGAACGAAGGGGCCTGAAGAAAAAGCGTCCGCATTCCAAACCTCACAATTGCGACATCGCTCCGTTCGGCTGAACCTGGAAGCGCGCACCGCGCCACGCCACGTTCTGGCCGAAAAACGACAGCAAGAATATGGCCAGCGATATAACGTCCCTGACCGGCATCAGCCAGAGCGGACCGGCAAAAGTGCCAAAGGCCCGCTCGACAGAGGTCTTCAACACAATTCTCGCGACAATTGCCAGCACTAAGACGCCGAGGCCGTAAACCCCGCCGCCCAGCAAGGCTATTGCCGCAAGCGCCAGCGGAAATGGATAGGTGACCAGCGTGCAGATGTGCTCGCGCGGACGCAGCACCCGGATCGTGCGGCTCCAGCGCAGTTCATGGCTGAAAAGCTCAAAGATCGTTTCCTCAGTACAGCGGTGGCTCACCGCAAGCGGCACGACCGCGATGCGCCGTCCACGCCGGCGCACGGCGCGGCCGATTTCATAATCGTCGGCCAGATAGTCGCTGAAGGCTTCGAAGCCGCCGATCTGTGCCAGGGTCGATTTGCGCAAAGCGATCGTTGAACCGAGGCAGGCATGCGCGATGCCCCACCAGGTTCCGAACAGCATGCTCGGCAGGAAATCGTAGCTTGTTCCCATCGCCGCCAAAGTCGACCAGGCGCTCGCGCCCGCACGGCCGGTATAGGGACAAGTGACCGCGCCGACGCCCGGCTGAAGCAGGGCACCGACGACCTTGGAGAGCCAATCGCCCGGCACAGCAATGTCGCTGTCGCTGAGCACGATGATCTCGTTTCTGGCGTGTTCGGCCATGTTGACGAGATTGGAAACCTTGGCGTTGTGACCGTAGGCGCGTCCGTCGACGACCAGTTCGATGTCGATGCCCGGATGACGCGCCTTCAGGTGATTCACCACCGCGATGGCCGGATCGTGTGCATGCTGGACGCCGAAGACGATCTGGATCGGGGCGGCGTAGTCCTGGGCGAGAAACGTGTCGAGATCTTCCTCCAACCCCGGAGAGTCGAAATGCAGCGGCTTGAGCAATGTGACGGAGGGCAGCGTACGCGCCGCGGGCGCCTGCACGGCCATGAAGCGCGTTGCCACGCTCGAGGCCAGCAAGGCATAAAGCGAGCCGCCTGCCGACAAGGCAAAGAAAAGCCAGCCTAAGGAATGCGCAAGCAGGTGCACGCAATTCTCCGGTTATCCAACCGCCCGTCGGATGTCCTAGCATCGCACTTTTGGTCAGGTTAGTGAAATCCCCGACAACATTGGGGTTATGTGCCGGTCCGCGTCGGCGCGGGATCTGAATACTGTACCCGCGTGATCGAACCTACCGGTCCGTCAAGCGTCGAACATGATGACCGAGCGGGCAATTTCGCCGCGTTTGAGCTCCTCGAAGGCGCCGTTGATATCCGCCAGCTTGATGCGGCGCGAGATCATCTCGTCCAGCTTGAGCTTGCCGGACAGGTAGAAATCCACTAGCCGCGGCATATCCACCGGGAAGCGGTTCGAACCCATGGCCGAGCCCTGGATGCGGCGCTCGCCGAGGAAGGCAAAGCCATCGAGTTCGATCTTGGTGCCAAGCGGGATCATGCCGATGACGTTGGCGGTGCCGCCGCGCGCCAGCATGCGGAAGGCCTGCTCGGCGGTGTTCTTCAGGCCGATCGCCTCGAACGCGTGATGCACGCCGCCCTTGGTCAGCTCCATCACCTGCGCAACCGGATCGCCATCCTTGGCGTTGACCACGTCGGTGGCACCGAAATGCTTGGCGAGGTTGAGCTTGGAGCCGACCACGTCGACGGCAATGATCCGGCCCGCGCCCGCGATCGCCGCGCCGTTGATGCAGGCGAGCCCGACGCCACCGCACCCGATCACCGCAACCGTTTCACCGGGACGGACCTGCGAGGTGTTGATCACCGCGCCCACGCCCGTGGTCACGCCGCAGCCGATCAGGGCCGCACGGTCCAGCGGCATGTCCTTTCTCACCGCCACGCAGGCGTGCTGGTGGATCAGCATCTGTTCGGCGAAGGACGACAGGTTGATGAACTGATTCATCGTGCCGCCATTCTGCGACAGGCGCGGCTGTTCGCTGGCCTGACGTTTGGTCTCCGGACTTTGGCAGCGCGACATGTGACCAGTGAGGCAATGCTCGCAATGGCCGCAGAATGCCGACAGGCACGTGATGACGTGGTCGCCGGGTACGCAGGTGCGCACCTCGCTGCCGACTTGTTCGACAATGCCGGCGGATTCATGTCCGAGCACCACGGGCATTTGGGCGGGATAGGAACCCTCGATGAAATGCAGGTCGGAATGGCAGACGCCGGCGGCGACTGTGCGGATCAACACCTCGTTCGGGCCCGGTTTGGCGATCTGGACGTCTTCAATGGTGAGAGGTTTGCGCACTTCGCGCAGCACTGCCGCTTTCATGATGTGTTCCTTTAGTTTTGTTTACTGACGCGTTGACCCAACGACCCCATCACTGTCATGGCCCGCGACTGCGGGCCACCCAGTTGAAACCTTTACTTGCATAAAAACATTGGACTGCGGCTCATTCTTGCAAGTTGAACGTCTGTCGTCACCTGGGTGGCCAGCAGTCGTGGGCCATGACAGATTAGCTAAGTTCCCCCGTCGATATTCACTTTCTGGCCATTGGCGTAGGGATTGGCGTCGGAGACCAGGAACGTCACCACCGCGGCCACATCTTCCGGCACCGACACCCGGCCAAAGGGCGAGCTGGCATCGAGCTTGTGGATATCGCCGCCGGTGCGCGCCTTGGTCAGGCGCTTGCCCATCTCGGTCACGGTCAGGCTGGGCGCCACGATGTTGGTGCGGATGCCGTACTGGCGCTCTTCCTTGGCAAGAGTGAGCGCGAGCGCTTCCATCGCGGCCTTGCCCATATTGTAGGGCGCGCCATTGGCGCCCATGCCGCGCGTGGCCACGGACGAGATCATAATGATGTCGCCGCGTTTTTTCTGGCGCATATGCGGAATGACGAGCTTGCAGAGATAGTGCGGCGCGAAGGCATGGACGCGCACGACGCGCTCCATCTCGGCCGGATCGGTATCGGCGACGGACTGGCCGCGCGATGCGATGCCGGCATTGTTGACGAGAATGCCGATGGAGCCGAAATCCTTCAGCACATCGGCGACCATCGCGACATCCTCGTCCCAGTTCTCGACCGAGGCCGAATAGGCGCGCGCCTTGCGGCCGAATTTCTCGATGGCCGTCAGCGTCTCCTTTGCCGCACCCTCGTCGCGGCGATAGTTGATCGCCACGTCGGCGCCCGCTTCGGCGAGGCTGAGCGCGATGGCACGGCCGATGCCGCGTCCACCGCCGGTTACGAGCGCGACGCGACCCTTGAGTGAGATTTGCATGTGGTTCTTTCCTCTTCTGCGAGCGGGCCCTTCGTCCTTCGACAGGCTCAGGATGAAGGGCTCAGGGTGAGGGCCAAATTTTGTTCCTCATCCTGAGCTCGTCGAAGGATGGATGGAACGCGCCGACTAGCTATTCGTATAATGCGGTTTCCTCTTCTCCAGAAACGCGGACATGCCTTCGCGCACATCGTTGGTCTGTGCGCACAGGATCTGGTTGCGGTCTTCCATGTTGATCGCCGCTTCCAGGCTCGGCGCATCGACGCTCATGTTGAGGCATTCCTTGGTCAGGCGCAGACCGAGCGGCGAGGTGGTGATCATCTCTTCGATAAAAGGCTCCGCGGTCTTGGCGAGAAACTCGTCGGGCACGACTTCGGAAACGAGTCCCACCCGCAACGCGCGCGCCTAGTCGGCCTCGGTCGAGAACTGGGACGAGGATGTCGCGATGGTCGCCGATGTGCTGAAGGATTTCGGCTCCATCGGCATTCTCGTCAACAATGCCGGCATCGCATCGCGCGGCCAGTCCGTCGCCGATAC
>JANYBR010000355.1 GCA_025360685.1 Pseudomonadota bacterium | reverse complement strand
ATTGGAGGAGCCGCGGCCGGCCGCACCTCGCCTGGTTGCTTGGTGCAGCAATCACCACCGCGGTGGTCCTGCTGCGCAGCCCGATCAGCGCCACATCGGGCTGGATGTCCTTCGCCGATGCCATGACCCGTCTCGCCGGATGACCGGCCGCGCCGGGCTGTTTCTCGAACGGCTTGCCGGGTCATGGGAGCGGGTGTAGCCGTAGGTCGGGTTCGATGGCTGGCAGTTTCATGTCGCAATTAGAGGCCAATCGTTCGACAAGCGCACACTTTGCGTTCGACAATAGTTACGCGCGCCTGCCGGAGCGATTCTATGCGCGCCTACCTCCGACGGCGGTCGTAAAGCCGCAACTCATCAAGCTGAACCTCGCGCTGGCTCGTCAGCTTGGTCTCCAACCGGAATGGCTTGCGACACCTGAGGCGGCGCAGATGTTGGCGGGAAATCGCCTGCCGCCGGGGGCCGAACCGATCGCCATGGCCTATGCAGGGCATCAATTCGGCAACTGGGTGCCGCAGCTTGGCGACGGGCGCGCGATCCTTCTTGGTGAAGTGCGCGATGCCAGCGGCGTGCGCCGCGATATCCAGCTCAAGGGCGCGGGACCGACGCCATTTTCCCGCAACGGCGATGGCCGCGCCGCGCTTGGACCAGTACTGCGTGAATATATCGTCAGCGAAGCGATGGCGGCGCTTGGTATTCGGACCACCCGCTCGCTCGCAGCAGTCTCGACCGGCGAACGGATTTTGCGCCAGGAAGGTCTCTTGCCTGGCGCGGTGCTGACCCGGGTCGCGGAAAGCCATGTGCGCGTCGGCACGTTCGAGTTCTTCGCAAATCGCGGCGATGTCGAAGGCGTTCGCCTTCTCGCCGACTATGTCATCGAGCGGCTCTATCCGGAGGCACGCGAGAGTGGGCAACCCTATCGCGCGCTGCTGGACAAAGTGATCGCGCGCACCGCCAAACTCGTCGCTAGCTGGCAGCTGATCGGCTTTATCCATGGAGTGATGAACACCGACAATATGTCGATCTCGGGCGAAACCATCGACTATGGACCCTGCGCCTTCATGGACGCGTTTCATCCCGGCCGGGTGTTCAGTTCGATCGACAGTGGCGGACGCTACGCCTATGGCAACCAGCCGCGCATCGCGCACTGGAACCTGGTTCGATTGGCGCAGGCGCTCCTGCCAGTTCTGGCGGACGACGAGACTGTCGCGATCGCTTCGGCGCGCGAGGCGATCGATGCCTATCCGGAACGTTTCGAAGCCGCCCACTTCGCCGGCCTTCGCCTCAAACTCGGGCTGGCCGGAGAGCGGGACGGCGACATGGACCTCGCCAGTGAGCTGCTGGAACTCATGACGGCGAACAAGGCAGACTATACTTTGACGTTCCGCTTGCTCGCTGACGGCGCCGACGGCCCGGTCCGCGGCCAGTTCGCAGACTTTGTTGCGTTCGATGCCTGGGCAGCCAAATGGCGCGACCGACTCGCTGGCGAGAATACTACTCCAGCCGAACGGGCGGCTGCGATGCGCGCGGTCAATCCTGCCTTCATTCCGCGCAACCATCGCATCGAGGCCGCAATCGCGGCGGCGCAGACGAGGTCGGATTTTTCTTTATTCGAAGAGCTTTTGAAAGTTCTCGCGGCGCCGTTCGACGACCAGACGCAATTCGCGCATTATGCCGATCCGCCAAAACCGGACGAAGTGGTGCAACAGACGTTCTGCGGAACGTAGAGCAATTGGACGCAATTGGACGCGCCATCGATCCTTCGACAAGCTCAGGATGAGGGTGCAAAATGGCTGAAACAACAGCGGATGCCGGTCCGCGGAGTGCGGCGTTATTGCGGTTTCCTTTAGGCTGGTGCGACTGCTCGGCGCCGGGTCGCGAAGACGACGCCTGCGAAAAACAACACGGCGAGCAATCCGCTTAAGGCGTCGGCGGCGAGCAAACCGTTGGCGTGCCAATTGTCATAGGCCCTGCCATCGACGATCGTCATATAGGCCGTCGGCATGTTGGAGAGCGAGGCATAGATATTGTACTTCGTCGCCGCGGCGCCACGGCCGATGGCTTCCAGAACCACTGCGCTGAAGGAGGCATAGTTCAGTCCCTGGACAAAGGCGTAGAGCAGGGTGAAGACGATGAACATGGCTTGCGTGCGCGCGGCTGCCGCCATCGCGAGCGCTCCGATCGCGAGGAAGACTCCGAACAGGCAATAGGCGAACTTTCGATCCATGCGGTCGCACAGATATCCGCCGATAACGCAGCCGATCGCGGAAACCACACCTCCCAGAACGCCATTGACGAGTGCCACAGTGTCTCCCGTCGCATGCCAGTCGCCCGCCACCGCGGCCCACAGCCCGGTTGCTGCGCCCGAACCAATCGGAAGAAAACAGATCAGCAGCGCAAGGAATCCGGCGCGCGACCTGGCTGTGTGCCAGACATCGATGGCGACATCGCGCAGACTTTCGACATAGCGCAATCTGCGATGGCCTGAATCCGGTTCGGCGACGAAGAAGAGAGCCAGGCAGCAGGCCATGAACAAGGCAGCCATGGCTGCACCCGGCAACCAGACGAGCGCGGAGTGTTGCGCGATCCACAGTGCGGCGCCGCCGCCGACGCCCTGGCCACCGAGGTTGCCGGCCTGGTACCAGCCGCCGGCGCGTCCCTTCACGCTGTGATCGGTCGCGTGCGCCATGAGATTTTCGGCCGCCATCGCGAGGAAGCTGACGGCTACGCTGTTGACGAACACAAGCACGGTGATCAGGAACAGTCCTTTTTGCGTGACCGGAAAAAATCCGATCGCCGCCAGGCTGATGGCCGTTGCAACCGCCGCAATCAGGTACCAGCGCTTGCTGGTGAGCGTGGTGTCGACGATGGGTGCCCACAGGGCTTTCCAGGTCTGCGGCAGCAGATTGATGGCCACCAGTCCGGCAATGGCCGCGACACTCACGCCGGACTGCGACAGCAGATAGGCGAGCGTAACGATCACATAGCCGCTGGTGGCACCGAACGGGATGCAGAGCAGCAAGTAGACCACCGGGTGCGACTCGACCGGCTTGGTTTCGCTCAAGTCCTGCTCCTTCCCGGCTGGCGCCCGACATTAGCTGGCCGTCCGGTTCGTGCAACCGCGCCTGCGACGCTTACGCTCGTACAATGTTTTCGGTTGCGCTCGGCCTCAAAAGACTTCTGACTTGGGGCAGCGCCCGGCAGAGGCGCAGCCAGGGAGGCATAGCATGGACGCCAGGACGCCGCGCGGCCCGGAATATATCCCGCCGCTTCGGATTGCGGTTTTTTCCGCCGGGGCATTTCCGATCGGCGCACTGGTGACGACGCTCGGCGTCTATCTCACCAACTACTATGCCGCGCATGTCGGTATCCCCCTCGCCATAGTCGGCCTCTCCTTCATGGCCGTGCGGCTGCTCGATATTTTCTTCGATCCAGTACTGGGCATTGCGATCGATCATACGCGCACGCGCTATGGCAAATTCCGGCCGTGGCTCGCGGCAGCCGCGCCCATCCTGATCGTGGCAGCCTTCGCCATCTACTTCCCGCCGTCCGGCGTCGGCGCTGTCTATCTGATCGGTTGGCTCGTCGTTCTTTATGCGGGTTACTCGATGCTGACCCTCTCGCAAGCCGGCTGGGGCGCAGCATTGGTCGCAGAGTATCACCAACGCAGCCGCGTCTATGGCTGGATCCAGGCGGTCGCCGTCGTCGGCGCACTCGGCGTGCTGCTCGTGCCGCTCGCCGTGCCTGCCATGTGGCATGCCGTCCCGTTCAAGGGCGTGCCGCTGATGGGCTGTTTTGTGCTCTTCGCCATCGTCGTCGGCGCGGCCATCACCGTGTTCCTCGCGCCCGAACCCGACAAAGTCAGCGCCGCGAAATCCGAACGCTTCGGTCTGAAGGACTATCTGCCGCTTATCAGGCGCAGCGAAATGCTGCGCCTGATGTGCGCCGACATGTTCTGCACGCTTGGTCCGGCTATTACCGCGCCGCTCTATCTCTTCTTCTTCGAGCAGGCACGGGGCTACACGCCGGGACAAGCGACCTATCTGCTGTTCTTCTATGTCTCAGCGGGACTGGCGGGACCCGCGATCTGGTCGCGCGTGGCCCGGCGCTTCGGCAAGCACCAGGCGATCCGCATCGCCAGCGTGTGCTACGTCTTCGCGCAATCGACATTGCTGCTGCTGCCCAAAGCCCACCCGCTGGAAATGACGTTCGCGATGATCGGCGTCGGGTTCGTCGCCAGCGCCTTTGCTTTTCTGGTGCGCGCCATGATCGCCGATGTCAGCGACGAGGTTCGCTTGGAAAGCGGCAAGGACCGCACCGCGATGCTCTACGCGCTGGTGACCAGCACCAACAAGATCGGATCGACTCTGTCGGTCGGCGTCGCCTACGTCATCCTTCCGCTGTTCGGCTTTGTCGCGCGGGAAGGGGTGGTCAACACGCCGGATGCCATTTGGGGGCTGCAGGCCTGCTACCTGCTACCGCCGGTTCTGTGTGTCCTCATCGGCGGCCTCGCGATGTGGGGCTACAAGCTCGACGAAACACGGCACGCCAAAGTGCGCTTGGCGCTCAGCGCGTCCGACGCAATCGCCGGCGCCAAGGATGCCTTGCAAAGCCTCACGGGCGAGCCGCCCGAACCGGAGCAAGGTGTCTTGAACGCAGGCGGGTAACCGGCCGGACGCCGGACTTGGTCTGGCTCAGCGGACATCCGCACAATTGCGCGACGTCGGAGAAAAGCAGTTGCGCCGGTACCAAATCCCGACTGAACTGGGTGCCACGAACGTCCAGCAGAGACGTCGACAGGGAGAATTGCCGATGACAGAACGCTCACCGGACGGGGCGGCTGTGAACAAACTGCCAGTGCGGCTGCTGGCGCCCTTTGCCAGTGCCTCGATGCCTGTCTCGGCGCTGGGTATTCCGCTCACCGTATATCTGCCCAATTATTATGCCAGTCATATCGGGCTTTCGCTCGCGGCCGTCGGCGCTGCGTTCAGCATAGTGCGTCTGATCGACATCGTATTCGATCCGCTGATCGGCTTGGCGATCAACGCGACGCACACGCGCTTTGGCCGCTTTCGGCCCTGGATGATCGCCGGCGCGCCACTGCTCATGATCGCAACCTACATGATCTTCATGGCCGAGCCCGGTGCATCGACATTCTACATGGTCGGCTGGCTGCTGGTGCTCTATGCCGGATTTTCCATGCTGACCCTCGGCCACTCCGCTTGGGCCGCAGCGCTGGTACCCGAATATCACCAGCGCAGCCGTGTCTATGGCTGGATGCAGGCGGTCGGCGTGATCGCCATCGTGATC
>JANYBR010000354.1 GCA_025360685.1 Pseudomonadota bacterium | reverse complement strand
GGAGGGGTCGAATGTCGACGCCGGACCCCTCCCCGAATTGCCTTGCAATTCGACCCTCCCTCAAGGGGAGGGTCAATTCAAGCAGCGTTACAGCGCGTCGATGCTTCGCGCGCGGTTGGCCCATTCGGCCTTCAGTTCTTCGACCAGGTCGGCGTGTTTCTGCCGCGCCCGCTCGCGCACCTTGGGCAAGTGGTAGGAGGGGAACAGATCATTGTCCGGGCGGAAGTCCTTCAAGAGCTGCTTGGCGACCGTGATCTTGTGTACCTCGGTCGGACCGTCGGCGATGCCCATGACGAAGGACGAGGTCACCATGCCCATGAACGGCATTTCGTTGGACACGCCAAGCGCGCCATGGATGTGCAACGCGTTGGCCGCGATGTCATGATAGACCTTCGGCATCGCCACTTTCACCGCCGCGATGTCCTTGCGCACCTTCTTGTAATCCTTGTGCTTGTCGATCAGCCAGGCGACGTGCAGCACCATGAGACGGAACTGCTGCAGCTGGATGTAGCTGTCGGCGATCTGCTCCTGCACCATCTGATAGTCGCCGAGCCTGCCGTCGCGCGTCGAACGCGACACGGCGCGCTGGCACATCAGGTCGAGCGCCTTCTGGCATTGACCGACCGTGCGCATCGCGTGGTGCACGCGCCCGCCGCCGAGACGCACCTGGCCGAGCTCGAACGCCGCGCCGCGCGGGCCGAGCATGGCATCGAACGGCACCTTGGCGTTGGTGTAGCGGACATAACCCTCATTGCCGCCGCCCATGCCGCCGACTCCGACATTGCGCAGGATTTCGACGCCCGGTGTTTTCTTCGGCACCAGAAACATGCTCATGCGCTTGTAGGGATCCTTGTGATCAGGATCGGTGACCGCATAAACCACCAGCACCTCGGCGTTGCGCGCGCCGGTCGAGAACCACTTCTCGCCGTTGATCACCCACTCATCGCCGTGCAACTCGGCGCGGGTCTTGAAGAACAGCGGATCGGAACCGCCCGTGGGCTCGCTCATCGAGAACGCCGACGTGATCTCGTTGTTGAGCAGCGGCCAGAGATATTTGTCCTTCTGCTCCTTGGTGCCGTAATGCGCGATGATCTCCGCATTGCCCGTATCGGGCGCCTGGCAGCCGAACACGACCGGCGCGAGGCCGACGCGGCCGAGCTTTTCATTCAACAAGGCGAGTTTCACTTGCCCATATCCCTGCCCACCCAGATCTGGCGTGAGATGGCAGGCCCACAGGCCCATCTCTTTCACCTTGGCCTGGAGGGGGCGCACGGCCTTCTGATAGGTCTTGGATTTGACGCCGCCCATGCCGACGCCGATCTGCGTCAGCGGCTCGACCTCGTTCTCGACGAACTCTTGAACCCAGTCGAGTTTCTTTTGGTATTCCGGATCGGTTTCAAAATCCCAGGCCATTCCTGTCTCCCATGTGGATGTTCTTGTGCGGAATTGTCCGCAATCATCCCCGGCGGGAATTATCCCTCCCGCCCCCGGAGGGCCGCAAGCGAAAAGATACCGCTTCTTCTAAATGACTTCGGTTCCCCAAATGACCTCATCGTCACGGCCCGCAAAAGCGAGCCGCCCAGTTGACCTAGGCGCAATAACGGCAAGAATTGGCGAAGGCTCACCTGGATGGCCCGGTCCGTGGCAACCGCGTGCGGACGCGGGCCATGACAAAGTGAGTGTGATCTGAATGGGTAGGGAAATGGCCAAATCGGAAACTGTCGGTCTCTCGTCGAAACGCTTGGCACTCTTGGACAAGGTGATGAAGGAGCGCTATGTCGACAGCGGACTGCTGAACGGAATCCATACCCAAGTTTGGCGCCGCGGCGAGCTGGCACACAACAGCATGGCCGGCCAGATGGATATCGAGCGCAATAAGCCATGGCGCGAAGACGCTATCGTGCGCATCTACTCCATGACCAAGCCCATCACGGCCGTGGCGCTGATGATGCTGGTCGAGGAAGGCAAGCTCGGCCTCGAGGACGCGGTCGCGACCCACATCCCTTCGTGGAAGAACCTGCGCGTCTATGCCAGCGGCATGCCGAGCCTGGTGGAGAACACGGCGGGCCAGTTCATCACCACACCATGCAAGCGGCCGATGAAGGTCGTCGACCTGGTGACGCACACATCGGGCCTGACCTACGGCTTCATGTCGCGCACGGCGGTGGATGCGGAATATCGCAAACTGAAGATCAACGACTTCCAGACACCCGGCGGGCTGGACGCGTTCATCGAGCAGCTGGCGAAAATTCCGCTCGACTTCTCGCCGGGCGAATATTGGAACTATTCGGTCGCCATCGATGTCATGGGCTACCTGGTTCAGAAGCTCTCCGGCTTGACGTTCGGCGAGTTCCTGCGCACGCGGTTGTTCGAACCGCTGGGCATGAAGGACACCTCGTTCTCGGTGCCCGCATCGAAGATGGATCGTCTGGCTTCCTGCTACATGCCCAAACAGGGCGGCGGGTTGAAGCTGCAGGACGATGCCGGCAAATCGACTTATGCCGAGCCGCCAAAGCTAGAGTCTGGAGGCGGCGGGCTGGTCTCCACTGCGCACGACTATATGCGTTTCTGCCGCATGATGCTGGGCGGCGGTACGTTGGACGGCGTGCAGATCCTGTCGCCCAAGACCGTGCAAATGTTCGGAATCAACTTCCTGCCCGACAACAAGCTGCTGAGCGACATGTCGGCTGCCGTGACCTTCAGCGAGGCGGGTTATAACGGCATCGGCTTCTCGATCGGCTGCGGCGTCACCATGGACACGGCCCTGACGCGCGTTCCGGGTACGCCTGGCGAATTCTTCTGGGGCGGCGCAGCATCCACCGCGTTCTGGATCGATCCGAAGGAGGACCTCGCGGTCGTGTTCATGACGCAGGTCATGGGCACCGATGCGCGGCTGACGCTCAGGCGCGACCTGCGCACGCTGGTCTATTCGGCGATGACGGAGTCCTACGCCTAGATCCTCTTGGCTCGGTTTTGTTCAATTCCGCCGTCCATCCTTCGACAAGCTCAGGATGAGGACTGGGCCAAGGCCCTCATCCTGAGCTTGTCGAAGG
>JANYBR010000350.1 GCA_025360685.1 Pseudomonadota bacterium | reverse complement strand
GCGGCGCGCGGCGAGCCGGTCTGACCTCACTTCCCGGGGGGCATGATCTTCAATGTGTAGGGAATGAACAAGGCGAGATCGAGCGGACCTTTCTGATACCAGCTCACACGATGTTCCAATCCGTCGACCGCGACGGCGTTTCCCGGTCCGAATAGCTCGGCGGTATGTCTGGCGTCGGCTACGATCAGCGCGATGATGGCATCGCGATACTGTTCCGGACCAACGATCGTCAGGTCCCATTCGCCGTTGCCGATGATTTCGCTGCGACCGGATTTCGGCGTCGTGGCGATGAACTGGTTGATCCGCGCCATGGCGGTGGTGATTGTATCGGTGGCTGCAACCTTGGTCTTGATAATGACGGCGGCAGTACTGGTGTCGGGCCTGCTGTCCGCCCCGATTACGTCGTCAAAGCCCGCTTCGCTGAGATCAACGATCACGCGCTCACCGACGCTCAGCGAAATCGTGGAGGTTCCCGCCGCCGCATGCATTATATTGCGCAGCGTCGCTTTCAACTCCGCGCGCCGTTGACCGAAATCGCGCGTATCGCACGTCACCTGCACTTTTGTTATGAGGTGGTCGGCGCGCTTGGCGATGAACAGATGCGGCGGTACGACGGCCTGCGACGGATCGTAGACGACGCCATAGCCTTCGCGCTTTTCAGCCGTCACGACAACCGTATCGAGCTGAGCCATGGCGCCTGAGCCGAGTGTCATACTGAACAAGGCTGCGAGCGCCAGATTTCTTGCCATCATCGTCGGAGTCCCCCAACCAAACCGATCTGGTGCCACTGTATCACAGCAAATCTGAGAGCGGCGCGAACATCACATGACATCCTGTCAGCTGGCGCCCACGATCGCGCGGGGTCTGCATGGCTGGTGTGAAGCAAAGCGATCTGGAAAGCATGCCCTTGATGTTTAGTCTGCAGGCAAAATTGCACGGGAGCCGATATGACAACCGCGTTTACCATTCGCCTTGTTCAACCCGACGACTATGACCAATGGCTTGCGCTGTGGGACGGCTACAATCGCTTCTATGGCCGCTTCGATGCGACCGCGTTGTCCGATGAGATCACGCAAGCGACATGGCAGCGTTTCGCCGATCCGAAGGAGCCGATGCATGCGTTTGTCGCCGAACGCGACGGACGGCTGGTAGGCCTGGTGCATTACCTCTTTCATCGCAGCACCACACTACTGAACGACATCTGCTACCTGCAGGACCTCTTCACGGATCAGAGTTGCCGCGGTGAAGGGGTCGGCCGGACACTGATCGAAGCCGTCTACGAACAGGCGCGCTTCGCCGGCTCGGTGCGGGTGTATTGGCAGACACATGAAACCAACGCGCGGGCGATGGTGCTGTACAACGACGTCGCGAACCGGTCCGGCTTCCTGGTCTATCGCAAGGAACTCTAACTGCTTCGCTTCATACAAATTTGAATATTGACCCAACGAAGATACGCAATTTCCGTTTGACCTGAACTTCGTCATCCTCTGCTCAATCAAACGAGGCACGAACGATGGGTGAATCATATTCCGGGGCGGTCGACGGCGGCGTTCAAAAGCTGTTGCGCGCCGAAGGCCTAGTGCTGTTGAGCTGCGTCGTCGCCTTGTACTGGCGCGCCGGTGGCGACTGGAAGCAGTTCGCCATCTTGTTCCTCGTACCCGATCTCAGTTTTTTTGGATACGTCGCAGGTCCACGCATAGGGGCGGCAGCATACAACGCCGCACATTCGATCATCGGCCCGCTGGTGCTCGGAGCCGCTGGAATCACTTTGCATTTACCGGAGCTATCGATGATCGCGCTGATCTGGTTGTCACATGTCGGATTCGACCGCGCGCTGGGCTACGGCCTGAAGCATCGTCGCGGATTCGGATTCACCCATCTCGGCCGCATTGGCCGAGCTGCGAAGGAGAGCTAGATGTTCATCGGACATTACGGACCCGCATTCGCCGCCAAGCCTGTCGAAAAACGCCTGCCGCTCTGGCTGCTGTTTCTGGCTGTGCAATGGCTCGATGTCATCTGGTCGGCCCTGATGATGCTGAACATAGAGAAACTGCGCATTGTGAAGAACTTCACCGAAGGCAGCTCGCTCGACCTTTACTACATGCCGTTCACCCACGGCCTGATCGGAGCGCTTGTTCTGTCCGTAACTCTCGGCGCCATGGCGGCCCTGTTCTATCGCGAGCGGCGCGCTGTCATCGTGATCATCGTCGCAGGTGCCGTGTTCTCGCATTGGTTGCTGGATCTGATCGTGCATGTAGGCGACATGCCGCTGTTGGGCAATTCGTTCAAAGTCGGCTTTGGCCTGTGGCGACATGTGTGGATCAGCTTCCCGCTGGAGATTGCGATCATGATCGCCGGAGCGTGGCTCTATGCCCGCGCCGTCCCGTCCAGGACCCGCCTCGGCGACACCTCGCTCTGGGTGTTTGTGGCAGCAATGGCGGCCATCCAGACCTACGGCACCTTCGGCCCCGAACCCGCCTCGGGACTTGCTGAAGCCCATACGGCGATCACGGCTTATCTGGCGCTGGCAGCGCTGGCCGGTGGTGTCGACTGGGCCCGTGGCACCTTGGCTACCGGACAATCCGCGGCGCCCTCGGTCCAGATTGTTAACGCTCCGCGGCAGGGCGTTAACTAATTGCGATTGACGCGCCGGAGCGCATCGCTATAACCCCGGCCCTCTGTTCACGCGTTCCAATCTGAAGGGAGTGCGCATGGGTACCCAACTTCCGGCCGGCTACAAGCCGGTGGAGAGCGAACCCTTTATGAATGAGCGGCAAAGGGAATATTTCCGCCGCAAACTCAATAGCTGGAAAGAAGAGATTCTTCGCGAGAGCCGCGAGACGATCCAGAACCTGCAAGCCGAGACCGTGCCGCATGCCGATCTGGCCGATCGCGCCTCGACCGAAGCGGAACGCCAGCTCGAACTGCGCACCCGCGACCGCCAGCGCAAGCTGATCGCCAAGATCGACTCCGCTTTGCGTCGCCTCGAAGACGGGTCCTACGGTTTCTGCGAAGAGACCGGCGAGCCGATCTCGCTCAAGCGCCTCGACGCGCGTCCTATCGCGACTCTGTCGCTGGAAGCGCAGGAACGTCACGAGCGACGCGAAAAAGTCTATCGCGACGACTGAGAAACCCGATTGCGTTCACGCGCATTGCCGTTCCAGGATTCTGATCGACTGGTCGGGCAGAAGAGCGCCTTCGATTGCGGAATAGATTTCTGCAAAGTTTGGCGTGCTCGGTCGGTGAAACAAGCGGCGAAACAGATTTAGGCCGAAATCGTGGTTGCCGAGCACGATCCACTGCGCCGGTGTACTCTGCGGCTCGGTGCACGACAGGCAGATCCAGAATGTATCCCGGCCAGGCCGAATCCATATCCCCCAACCATAATCCTCCTGGATCGGGTCGGAGAGATGAAACGACGAAGGAAGACGGAACGCCAGTTGCTGGCGCAGCCAGCCAATGAAATCTTCACCGAAGCAGCAAGGATTGATGAAGTTCGCACCGACAATCCGGTGTTCGAACCTTTCAGTTTCAATTGTAAAGTTGAAGTTCATCGCCAGCGATCGTGACAAGTGGCGCTGCGGAATGAAATGAACTTTTTCATACGTCAACGGAAAAAACGGAAAACGGCCGGACCTGTAAAAGTCCGGCCGTTTTGCCTCTGCCCCTCCACTCCATTTTGGAGTGGAATTTCGTCGGATCCCGGATCGCCTCCGGCGTCCGGGATGGCGTCGCTGCCGCGACGTCAGAATGGCATCAATATGTCGAACAGCTGCGAGCCGTAGCGCGGCTGCTGCATGTCGCTCACAGTGCCGCGTCCGCCATAGGAAATGCGCGCTTCGGCGATCTGGCTGAGATCGACAGTGTTGGCGTTCGTAATGTCTTCCAGACGCACGATGCCGGCGACCTGCAGATCGCGCATTTCGTTGTTGACGCGCACCTGCTGATGACCGCCGATCACCAGATTGCCGTTTGGCAGAACCTGGGTGACGAGCGCGGCCAAGGTGAGATTGATCGTCTCTGAACGGTCGACCGAACCCGAACCGACGTTCGATGTGTTCGAACCCATCTTCACGAGGTTCGTGGGGTCCGCACCGGAGGGCAGCGCATTGGCGAGTTCGCCTTCCAGGCCGAAGAAGTTGGTCAGGTTGGCGCCGTCGGCATTGGTGCGCGAGCGCGACGTGGTGTTGCTGAGTTTGGCCGCGTCGGTGACCGAAATGTTGACCGTGATGATGTCACCCGGGCGGCTGGCCCGCGGATCGTGGAAAAAGCTGCGCGCACCGCTGGCCCACAGGGAATTGACCGCCCGTGCCGGTGGCTGCGGCGGGGGCATCGGAAGGACGGGCGCCGTCGAATTTACGGGCGAGGCCGGATCGCCGATCATCGCCATGGCCGGCGGATCGCCGATTTCCTCGACCCTCTGGACCGCAGAACACGCGGTGAGTGCGCTTACGGCTGCGGCTGCGAGCACTAACTTTTTGAGTTGAGACGGCATGACTGGGTCCCTCAATGGTTGAAGGCGGCGAGATGCGCGCCACCGCTTGCCGTGTTCAGGCCGCCTGCCGCACGCACGGCGCCAGGTCCAATCACCGTGGCGGTGACTTGGCGAAACGAGGCCGGGTTCTGGAGAGTAACCGTGTCGCCCATGCCGCCCTCGCTCATGGCGCGGCCGCTCGCTGTCAGCACCACGCCGGGAGCCTCGAAACTCATGGTGACGATCGATCCCTTCGTGACCAGAATCGGATGACGCACGTCATCGACGCGCACGATTTCACCGGCACGCAGCATGCGCCGCGTTTCCATGCCGGTGAGCTCGTCCATGGACGTGACCACTCCGGAAAAAACATTGCTCGCCGGAATGGTGCCGTAGACCAGGTCGGTCTCGGCGATGGTCGCGCCGCGGGCAATGTCGTGATTGGGAACGACCACGCGCATCCCGGTGTCTGCGAAGGCAGGGCACGCCATCAACAAGGCACTGGCAAAGATGAAGAGTCTCAGCAGCATGATCGTCAACCTCCCAGCCGTGCAGTCGCCTGCAGCATCTCGTCCGCTGCCGTGATGACCTTGGAGTTCATTTCATAGGCGCGCTGGGCAGTGATCAGCGACGTGATCTCCTCCACCGCGTTGACGTTGGACGTTTCCAGAAAACCCTGCTGCAGCGTGCCGTAGCCTGCGGAACCTGGCACGCCGGCCTGCGGTGAGCCCGAGGCAGGCGTTTCGAGATAGAGGTTGTTACCAACCGCTTTCAGACCCGCCTCGTTTGCGAAGCGCGTCAGTTCGAGCGTGCCGACGGTTTGAGGCACGGTTTGGCCGGCGACTGTGGCCGACACCTGGCCTTGTGCGTTGATCGAGACCGACAACGCATTGGCCGGAATCGCGATACCGGGGGAAACTGTGTAGCCCTGGTCGGTGACGATCTGGCCCTCCGGCGAGAGACCGAAATTTCCCGCACGGGTAAACGCATCGGTGCCGTCGGGCTGCTGGATGCGAAAGTAACCGGGGCCGCTGATGGCAACGTCGTATGGGTTCGACGTGTTCTTGAAATCGCCCTGCGTGGTGATCCGGTAGACGGATGCGGTTCGCACGCCGGCGCCGATCTGGATACCGCTCGGCAGCACGGTTCCGGAGTCCGAGGAGTTGGCTCCCGGCTGCTGGACGTTTTGATAGAGCAGGTCCTGGAACTCCGCGCGCTGCTCCTTGAAGCCTGTCGTGTTCATGTTCGCCAGATTGTTGGCGATCACTTCGACGTTGGTCTGCTGCGCCAGCATTCCGGTCGCGGCGATGGAAAGTGCACGCATCGTCTTGGTCTCCTTCGTTCTACATGCTGCCAAGCTTGTCGATAGCCTGGCGCATGAGATCTTCCTGTGACTGGGTCAGCGTCGCCGTGGCCTGGTAGGCGCGCATCACTTCGATCATGTGCGCGATCTCGATCACGGGTTCGACGTTCGAAGTTTCCAGCATTCCAGACTGGAGTTTGAAATTGTCGGCGGTGACCGGAGACTGGTCGGTCGCATAGAGGCTGGCGCCTTCCTTGACCAGAAGACGGGGGTTTTGAAAATCGACGACGCGCATACGACCAATCTGGCCGGTCTTGCCACTCACCGTTCCATCGGCCGCGATGTGAACGTCGCCATCGTCCGGCGTGATTGTGATCGGCCCGCCGTCACCCTGCACGGTATCGCCATTGCTGGTGACGATCTGGCCGGATTCGTTGAGCGTGAAGTGCCCGTCGCGTGTATAGCGGTCACCGTTGGCGGTCTGGACGACGAAGTATCCGTTGCCGTGGATCGCCATGTCGAACGGCGCGCCGGTGGTGGTAAGGCGACCTTCGCTGAGATCACGCACCAGCCCGGTATCCTGGACAAAGCTCAATGACTGAGTCCCAACCTGGCCCTCGGCCGGCGCCACGTTGACGATATATTCCTGGAACGTTGGTTCTTCGCGCTGAAAGGCCGGGGTCGAGACGTTCGCAATATTGTTGGCGATCACATCCATCGAACGATAGGACGCGATCTGATGCGAAAGACTGATGAGAAGCGTATTGTCCATCGGGGCCCTCGGAACCTTTCTGGTCCGCGCCTCTCCGTGCAGCCGCCGTGCCACTGCAAAAGCCTGACAAACAGCGTGTTTTTCGCGTTCCCGCGGCGGAGAAAACACCAAACTGCCCGGCAAGTTTTTCCACTTGCGCGATTTCGGGCGGCGAATTTGAACCAGTCCTTAACCACGTCCGCCTAATTTCGCGGCCAAGAACTCTCGCGAAGGGCATCCACGCGTGGCCAAGAATGAAGTGCAGGCGGCACCGCCGGCCGACGACGAAAAGAAGGAAGGCGAAGCTGCGGCCGAGGGCGAGGCGCCCAAGCAATCCTTTGTTAAGAAACTTCTCGGCAACAAGAAGCTTCTGATCATGGCCGGCGGCGGCGCGCTGGTCTTGCTCCTCGCCGTTGGCGGCGGCGCATATTTCCTGTTCTTCAGTGGCTCGGAAGCAAAAACGATGCAGATGGCCGCCGGCGAGCCGCTGCCGGTGACCCCGCCGAACATCACTTTCTATGACGTTGTCGGACGTGAAGTTGCGCAAGGACGTCGTCATCAACCGCACCAGGCGGTCGAAGACGATCTCGAGCATCGGGAGGCGCTCGTATGACACCAGCGCGGAATTGATGATCGCGC
>JANYBR010000216.1 GCA_025360685.1 Pseudomonadota bacterium | reverse complement strand
GTGAGCGGCTTGACCGCGACCCAGGCGAATTCTTCTCCGGCGGTGGCGATCACGGCATAGTCGGTGACCGCATCTTTGGCGTCCTTCTCGTTTAGGGCGCCTTTCTCCACCGTGGCCATGCGCTCGTCGCGGCCATGCTCGCCAAAGCCGCCTTCCTTTACGAGAGCGGCCTTGACCGTCCCGCGTTTCACCTTGGGAACGCCCTTGGTAAGCGCCCAGTAGATTTTCTGCGCATCGCGTTCCGCAAGCGAACGCGAAAGCTGCGATGCAGCCGGAGCCGTTCGCGCGACCAACAGGACGCCAGAGGTGTCGCGGTCGAGACGATGCACAAGCTTCGGCCGGGTGGTCTTTTCGAACGCCAGACTGTCGAGCATGCCATCGACATGCTGGGTCAGGCCGCTACCGCCCTGCGTGGCCAGACCAGGTGGCTTGTTCAGGACGATGACGGACTTGTCCATGTAGAGGATGGCATCCTGCAAACTTCCCTTGGTGACCGGGTTCGGTTTGGCCTGTGGCTTCTCGGTCAGCTCGCCGTGCACGATCTGCGGCGGCAGGCGAACCGTCTGGCCCGATGCAACCCTGTCCGCGGCTTTCACCCGCTTGCCGTCGAGCCGAACCTGTCCGGTGCGCAGAAGTTTCTCCAGGCGGCCATGCGTGAGCGCCGGATAGTGCCGCTTGAACCAGCGGTCGACACGGATGCCATTATCGTCGTGGGCGATGCGAGCGGTTTCGGGCATCAGATCGAACGCACGAGCCACATGCCCGCGAACAAGGCCAAGATTGAAAGTATCGCCGAACCCGAAATATAAAGCGCCGCGCTGGTATAGGCGCCACGCTCGATCAGAAGCACGCTGTCGAGGGAGAATGTCGAGAATGTGGTGTAGCCGCCAAGAACGCCGACCGTCAGGAAGGCGCGAACCTCGGGCGACATGTTGAGCTTGAGCGCGGCGAGCTCTGCGATGATACCCATGGCAAGACCCCCCGTGATGTTGACGGCAAAGATACCCCAGGGAAATCCGGGCCAGGCGGCCGATTGAATCGAACCGGCCACGAAGTAGCGAAGCAACGAGCCGAGTGCGCCGCCCACGGCGACTGCCAGAAGAATGCCGAATTGCATGGGTTGAACCGTGATTTATCTGGCGGGGTCTATAGCAGATTCCGGGCTTCACCTGTCATTCCCGGCCGAGCGATCCGACAGGATCGCGAGGGGAAGGGAACCCAGGTGGACGGAGCGATCCCGGTCTGACAGCCTGGGTCCCCTTCCCTCGCATCGACGTCGTCGATGCTCGCCGGGGATGACAGTCAGGGCTGCGTCGACTTCTTCGCCCGCAGCTTCGCCCAGTATTCCAATCGCTTGGCGACCTCCCGCTCGAAGCCGGTTTCGCGCGGCTGGTAGTACTGCCCACGTGTCATGCCGTCGGGGAAATAGTTTTGGCCCGAGAAGCCTTCCTCGGTCTCATGGTCGTATTCATAGCCTTTGCCATAACCAAGGTTCTTCATCAGTTTGGTCGGCGCATTGAGGACATGTGACGGCGGCATCAGCGAGCCGTGCTCGGCAGCGGCAGCCTTGGCGGCGCCAAGCGCAGTGTAGACAGCATTCGATTTCGGCGCTGTCGCCAGATAGATGACCGTCTGGGCCAATGCGATCTCGCCTTCGGGGCTGCCGAGGAAATCGAACATATCCTTGGCCGCCAGCGCCTGTACCAGTGCCTGCGGGTCGGCCATTCCGACATCCTCCACTGCGGCGCGAACCAGACGCCGCGCGATGTAGAGCGGCTGTTCGCCACCGGCCAGCATGCGCGCCAGCCAATAGAGTGCGGCATCCGGATCGGAGCCGCGGATCGACTTATGCAGCGCCGAGATGATGTTGTAGTGCTCTTCGCGCGACTTGTCGTAAAGCGGTGCGCGCTTCTGCACCGCCGCAACCAGGCCAGCGGTGTCGAACGGTTTCACGGTTTTTATGGCGGCCAGTTCTTCGGCGAGGTTGAGAACATAGCGTCCGTCACCATCGGCCATCGCGCGCAGGCTGGCGCGGGCGTCATCGGTGAGGCGCAGTTTCTCGCCGTAGTGCGCTTCGGCGCGCTGAAGCAAAGTCTCGAGCGCGGCATCGTCGAGACGGCGCAGGACCAGGACCTGCGCGCGGGAAAGGAGAGCGCCATTCAGCTCGAAGGAGGGATTCTCGGTCGTGGCGCCGACCAACACGATGGTTCCGTCTTCGACGACTGGCAGAAACGAGTCCTGTTGACTGCGATTGAAGCGATGAATCTCGTCGACGAAGAGCAGCGTGCCCCGCCCCAAGCGGCGGCGCTGGCGGGCGGATTCGAATGTTTTCTTGAGGTCCGCAACGCCGGTGAAGACTGCCGAGAGCTGCTCGAAGTGGAGTTTGAACGCCGTCGACAGCAGGCGCGCGATGGTCGTCTTGCCGGTACCCGGCGGCCCCCAAAGGACGATCGAATGCGGCCTGCCTTGCGCGATCATGCGGCCAATCGGGCCGTCCGGACCGATGATGTGATCCTGGCCAACGACTTCGCTCAGCGTTTTCGGCCGCAACCGATCGGCCAGCGGACGCGGCGCGTTTTCAGTGCCGTCGCTGGACGGCCCAGGCACTCCTCCGGCTTCGAACAGGTCGGTCATGCGCGCAGATTAGCGCATGCGTAAGAGATGCGCTCTAGCCATCCACGCTCAGGGTCAGCCGCTGGCCGCCGCGGTCGATGATCAGGTCCCAGTGATTGGTGCCGGAAACGGCTCGCTGCAGATCTCCAACCCGACCGATGGCCGCACCGTTGACGCCTCGCACGATGTCGCCTGGTTGAAAGCCATATCCGCCGGACGGAGTACCAACGGTTACCGAAACGATTGCCACGCCCTTCGACAGGGGCGGCATCTGAAGCTCCGTGGCGACCGCAGGCGATAAATTCTCCACACGCGCGCCGGTCAACGGGTTGCGGCCGCCTATGGTTTGTACTTCGCGCGGCGGATTCTCCGGCGGAAGCGCCAAGGTCAGCGCGATGTCGGCAGCCTGCTTACCGAGATGCGCATGCACCTTCACCACGTCGCCAGCCTTGTGCGTCGCGATGCGGTAGTTGAGCGACTGCATATCGTTCACCGGCTGGCCGTCGATGGAAAAGATCACATCTCCAGTCTTGAGGCCCGCATTCGCAGCGGGCCCACCGGGATAGACGCTGCGCAGCAGCACGCCATTGGGAACCGGAATGCCGAGGCTGCGTGCGATGTCAGCCGTCACCTGCTGACCGTCGGCGCCAATCCAGGCCAGCTTGACGCCGCCACCCAGCGCGCCCTCGAGCACGCGGCGGGCGAGATTGGCCGGAATCGCAAAACCGATGCCGATGGACCCGCCGGTGCGCGAGAGGATCGAGGTGTTGATGCCGGCGAGCCTGCCGTCCGTCGTCACCAGCGCGCCGCCGGAATTGCCCGGATTGATCGCGGCATCGGTCTGGATGAAGAACTGGTAGTCCGAGGCACTGACCTGTGTGCGGGCGAGGGCCGAGACGATGCCCATCGTCACCGTCTGGCCGACGCCGAACGGATCACCAACAGCAAGCACCAGGTCGCCAACCTGTATCTTGTCGCTGTCCGCGAAGGGAACCGTCGCAAGCTGCTCGCCCTTGGTGTCGATCTTGAGGACCGCCAGATCGGTACGCGGATCGGCCAGCAGGACCTTGGCCTTGAACTCGCGCTTGTCGGAGAGCGCGACGACGATGTCGGTCCCGCCCTGCACGACGTGATTGTTGGTGAGAATCACGCCATCGGCGCGCACGATGACGCCGGAGCCGAGCGATTGTTGCAAACGCTGGCGCATTTGCGGATTGCCGAAGAGTTGCGCAAACAGAGGATCGGAGAACAACGGGTTCATCGGCGCCTGCACCACCGAGCGTGCATAAACATTGACCACCGCCGGCGCGATGCGTTTGACGACGGGCGCGAACGTCAACTGGATCTGGGGCATAGACGCCGGGATGGCCCGTGCGGCGGCGCCGGCTTGCGAGGACAGCGGCATCAATGTCGCTGCCAGAACGAGTATGAGGCGGCGGACTCTCATGCGTACTCCTTCGTCGATTCCAAACAAAAAGGGGCGACCTCAGCCGCCCCTAATCTAATTCAAAGCATGGCAAAAGTGAGGACTACTCGTCGCCGCCGTCTGCATCCTCGCGGATTTCCACTGGGCCGGAATCCAGGCCCTTGGCATCCTCGTCGCGGTCGATGAATTCGATGAACGCCATCGGGGCATTGTCTCCGTGGCGGAAGCCGGCCTTCAAGACGCGCGTATAACCACCCGGACGCGCGGCATAGCGCGGGCCAATGACATCGAACAGTTTCTTGACCTGATCGGCGTCGCGGATCTGGGCAAGCGCTTGACGGCGGGCGTGCAAGTCCTTGGGCCCACGGCGGGACAGGGTCACAAGCTTTTCCATGACCGGGCGAATGGTCTTCGCTTTCGGCAGGGTGGTCTTGATCTGCTCGTGCTTGATCAGCGCCGCCATCATGTTCGCGAACATCGCGATGCGATGTGACGAAGTTATGTTGAGCTTACGGCCCGAATTGCGATGGCGCATGACCTTATTTCCCTTGTCATCCCGGCCAGCGAGCGTAGCGAGCGCGAGCCGGGACCCATTCTTGAACTGTCTCGGTGGGTCCGGGATGCCCGCTCCGCGGCCTCCGGGATGTCACCAACAATTTCCTAATATTGGTCTTCGTAACGCTTGGCGAGATCTTCGATGTTCTCCGGCGGCCATCCCGGCACTTCCATGCCCAGATGCAGGCCCATCTCGGCGAGCACAGCCTTGATCTCGTTCAGCGACTTGCGCCCGAAGTTCGGCGTGCGGAGCATCTCCGCCTCCGTTTTCTGGATCAGGTCGCCGATATAGACGATGTTGTCGTTCTTGAGACAGTTCGCCGAACGCACCGAAAGCTCGAGCTCGTCGACCTTCTTGAGCAGCACGGGATTGAACGCCAGATCGGGCTTGGCTTCTTCGGCAACCCGCTCGCGCGGTTCTTCGAAGTTGATGAAGACCTGAAGCTGGTCCTGCAGGATGCGCGCGGCATAGGCCACGGCATTGTCCGGCGTGACCGCGCCATTGGTCTCGACCACGAGCGAGAGCTTGTCATAGTCGAGGATCTGGCCCTCGCGGGTGTTCTCGACCTTGTAGGAGACCTTCTTCACCGGCGAAAACAGCGAGTCGACCGGGATGAGCCCGATGGGCGCGTCTTCCGGACGGTTGCGGTCGGCCGGGACATAGCCTTTGCCGGTCGCGATCGTGAGCTCCATGCGAAACTCGACCTTTTCGTCGATCGTGCAGAGCACCAGATCGGGATTGAGGATCTCGATGTCCGACGTGCCGGTGATCATCCCGGCCGTGACTTCGATGGGCCCCTGCGCCTTGAGCGCAAGCCGCTTAGGGCCTTCGGCATGCATGCGCAGAGCCATCTGCTTCACGTTGAGCACGATGTCGGTGACGTCCTCGCGCACGCCGGCGATCGACGAAAATTCATGCAGCACGCCCTCGATCTGGATCGAGGTCACGGCCGCACCTTGAAGGGAGGACAGCAACACGCGGCGCAGTGCATTGCCGAGCGTCAGGCCGAAGCCACGCTCGAGCGGTTCAGCCGTGATCGTTGCGGACTTGCCGACATCGTGGCCGGCTTCGATCTTCAACTTTCCCGGCTTGATCAGTTCTTGCCAGTTCTTCTGAAACATTTTTTCCTCATCGTTTCCCGGACGTGTCGGACCACGCCCATTGCGTTCGACGGGTAGGCTCAATTCCGAAAGCAAACTCTCTAACTAGACGCGGCGGCGCTTTGGCGGACGGCAGCCATTGTGCGGGATCGGCGTAACGTCGCGAATGGAGGTGACCACAAGTCCGACAGCCTGAAGCGCACGAAGCGCGGACTCGCGGCCGGAACCGGGGCCCGTCACTTCCACTTCGAGCGTGCGCATGCCGTGTTCCATCGCCTTCTTGCCTGCGTCTTCGGCGGCGACCTGGGCCGCGTAGGGCGTCGACTTGCGCGAGCCCTTGAAGCCCATCATGCCGGCCGACGACCAGGACACCGAATTGCCCTGCTGATCAGTGATCGTGATGATCGTGTTGTTGAAGGTGGCGGCGACGTGCGCAACGCCGACGACGACGTTTTTCTTTTCCTTCTTGCGGGCGCGGCCCGCTTTCTTTTCCGGTGCTGCTGCTGGAGCTGCCATGAGACTACTTGGTCACTTTCTTCTTGCCGGCGATCGCTTTTGCGGGGCCCTTGCGCGTACGCGCGTTGGTGTGTGTGCGCTGTCCCCGGACGGGGAGGCTCTTGCGGTGGCGCAGGCCGCGATAGCAGCCAAGGTCCATGAGGCGCTTGATGTTCATCGCCACCTCGCGGCGCAGATCGCCTTCGACCAGATAGTCGCGGTCGATCGCTTCGCGGATCTGGATGATTTCCGCCTCGGTCAGGTCATGCACGCGGCGCGAGGACGCGATGCCGACCTTCTCGCAGATCTCCTTGGCCTTCGCCTGGCCGATTCCGTGGATGTAGCGAAGCCCGATTTCGACCCGCTTCTGGGTGGGAATGTTAACGCCGGCGATGCGTGCCACGAGTCTCTCCGAGTGCCTGTAAGGCCTTGAAACAGCTTCAGTTTTTCCGCGGGCCAATCTCTGAGCAAAAAACCGGGGCGCGGCTCGGTCCAGAGCGCGTCAAAAACCGGAAGTTTCCAGGGAAATCGTCCGCAAGGGCGCGGATTATATGAATCACGCCCCCTCAGTCAATGGCTATTAACATATTGTTTCGCGGCGCCTTTTTGGGCGTGTCGGAGTTGGTGATGACCTCCGGACGTCAATCAACGCTTCGTGTCCAAAGTGGTGGCAATCTGCTTGGTGACCTCGGCAATCGGGGCCATCCCGTCGATCGTCACCACCTTGCCCTGCTTGCCGTAATACACGAGCAAGGGTGCGGTATTCTTGTGATAGACGGCGAGCCGGTTCTTCAAAGTCTCCGGATTGTCGTCCGGCCTGGACAGGCCCTGCTCGATACGTTGCTTGACCCGTTCCAGAAGAATCTCGTCGTTCACCTTCAACTCGATGACGATGTCGATCTTGCCCCCAAATCCCTTTAGCAGCTCATCCAACGCTTCCGCTTGCGGAACCGTGCGTGGAAACCCGTCGAATACGGCACCCTTCACGCAATCGGCTACTTTCAGCCGTTCACGGATGATCTCGATGACGATCTGATCGGACACCAGATCGCCCTTGGCGAGGATCGACTCCACTTGGCGGCCGAGCGGCGAACCGGCCGCGATGGCAGCTCGCAGCATTTCGCCGGTGGAGAGTTGCGGCAGACCGCGTTTTTCCACCAGGACCTTGGCCTGTGTGCCTTTGCCGGCACCAGGAGGCCCGAACAGTACAAGATTCAACGACGCGCTCCCCGCAGCTTCGCCTTCTTGATGAGGCCCTCATATTGCTGTGCGATCAAATGGCTTTGAATTTGTGCCACCGTGTCCATGGTGACGCTGACCACGATGAGGATCGAGGTACCGCCGAGATAGAACGGAACATTATAGTAGCTCGATGCGATTTCCGGGATGAGGCAAACGCCGGCCAAATACAGAGCACCGACGACCGTGATGCGTGTCAGCACGTAGTCGATGTGTTCGGCCGTCTTCTTACCTGGCCGGATGCCCGGAATGAACCCGCCATACTTTTTGAGATTGTCGGCGGTTTCCTCGGGATTGAAGACAATCGACGTGTAGAAAAACGCGAAGAACAGGATCATCAGCCCGTAGAGGACAAGATAGAGCGGTTGCCCATGGCTGATGTAGGTCACGATCGTCTGCAGCCAGTCCGGAATGCTTTGCGCGTTGAAGCCCGCGACTGTCGTCGGCATGAGAAGAATCGACGACGCGAAAATCGGTGGAATGACGCCAGATACATTCAATTTCAGCGGCAAGTGGGAGGACTCCCCTCCATACATCTTGTTGCCGACCTGTCGCTTCGGGTATTGCACGAGCAGGCGCCGCTGCGCCCGCTCCATAAATACGATGCCGGTGACAAGCGCGGCTATGAATACGATACCGCCGATGATCATGATGGGACCAATCGCGCCCGTGCGCACGGATTCGAATGCCTGACCAATATATTGTGGAAAGCGCGCGACGATACCGGCGAAGATGATCAGCGA
>JANYBR010000327.1 GCA_025360685.1 Pseudomonadota bacterium | reverse complement strand
CGGCTCGAGCCAGCCGCGGCGGCAGGCTTCGATCGCGTCGGGCAGTTCGAAGTCCATCACGTCCCATTCATACTGGCCGGTCGCCAGCATGCGGTGCAGCTCGCGAAGACCGCCGTCGTAGAGCGCGATGTGAACATCGATGCGCCGTGCATCGCCGAACGCACGGAACAGCGCGTTCGCCTGCGCCCTTCCATATGGCCCCGACCAGGTGGCGACCGTGAGTACCGGCAGCGGGCGCGTCAGCCAATAAAGTACAACGGCCAGCAGCACGATTGCGCCCGCGACGGAGCCCAAGATGATTTTCCAGCGCTGGTTCATGTGACGTCCTGGCTCTATCCAATGCGATGACCGACCGGGCGGCAGGTTATCTCGGACAGCGCCGCTTGGGCCAGAAGCGGCCCTGGATGCAATAGCTTGCAAATCCGCAAGGTTAGTGGAAGCAGTTCAAGTGACGTGGGAGCTCTGTCGGCGCGTGCAACCCTTGCTTTTGAAGGGGGCGAGCCATAGTTTCCGGCCCTCTTTTTGAGACGTGCAGTTGTAGCTCAGCTGGTTAGAGCGCCGGATTGTGGATCCGGAGGTCGGTGGTTCGAGCCCACCCAACTGTACCATTCAGTCCGATTCCAACTCCGGCCTCTAGAACTTCGCGCCGAGTCTCTCCTTTGGCCGCAGTTCTGCGAGGAGTCGGTCCTGCGTCGACGCGAGAGAGAATTTTGTCGGGGATTTTCCGCGAGCCCCAGCCCTGGGTCTGCCTCCGCTATCACCCAATGTGCCTTGCCCGCAAAGGCTCAGTCGATGCTATAAAAATACGATGAATTGCTCGAATTGCCGAGCCGAGAACGCCGAAGACGCAAGATTCTGTGTCGAGTGCGCAGCACCTTTGTTGCGGCAATGCGAAGAGTGCAATCAGGTCAATCCCGCGCATGCCAAGTTCTGCTCGAACTGCGCAGGGCCTCTGACGACCGTCCGGCCCGTTTCGGAAGGCCACGCCTCACAGCCCGCAAAGGCATTCGATTCGGAGGAGGGAGAGCGCCGCCGGGTGACAGTGCTCTTCTGCGATCTTGTCAGCTCGACCGAGATCGCGGCGCGCCTTGATCCCGAGGAGTGGCACACGATCGCCGCACAATACCAACGCACCTCGGCTGCTGCTGCGACCGGGGCTGGCGGGCATGTGGCAAAGTTTCTTGGCGACGGACTCGTGGTCTATTTCGGTTATCCGGAGGCCCGCGAGGACGCGGCGGAGCGTGCGGTGCGTGCCGGGCTGGCGATCGTCGAGACGATGCAGGCGCTCAATGCGCGTTTCGCCGCCGAACATAAGGTCAGGCTGCAAGTCCGGGTGGGCATACACTGCGGCACGGTCGTCGTCGCCAAAGGCGGCGACAAGGAAGCAGACATGTTCGGCGATGCGCCCAACATCGCCTCGCGCGTGCAGAGCGCGGCGGACGCCGACACGGTGGTCATCACAGCGGACGTGCAGCAAATCGTATCGGGCCTCTTCACGCTCGAGGATCGCGGCGCTCACCTGCTCAAGGGCATCGATAAGCCCCTACAGCTGTATCGCGTGTTGTCGGCTGGTCTGGCGAGCGGGCGCGGACGCGGCTTCGCCGTGAGATCGGCGACTCCTTTGGTCGGGCGCCAGGCCGAGATGAAGATGCTATTGGGCCGCTGGTCGTCGGTGCGCGACGGCTCGGGACAGCTGGTGCTGACGACCGGCGAACCCGGAATTGGCAAGACTCGCCTGGTGGAGGATTTCAAGGCGCGCATTAAGGCCGACGAACATCTTTGGCTCGATTGTTACGGAGCACAATTCTATTCCAACTCACCGTTCCACACCGTGATCCAGATGCTGGAGCAGGTGTTGTCGGTGCGCGGCGACGAGAGCCCCGCAGAGCGTATCGCAGCGCTGGAACAGTCATTGAGTCAGGCCGGCGTCAACCAAGATGAGGCGGTGCCGCTCATCGCGGAGATGCTCAATCTTCCGATCCCAGCGAAATACCCTCCGCTTCGAGTCCCGCACGACCGCAGACGTCAGCACCTGTTCCGTGCCCTGACGTCCTGGGTGCTCTGCAGGGCGCGTGATCAGCCCCTCGTCATCTTGATTGAGGATTTACACTGGGTGGATCCGTCGACATTGGAATTGCTGCAGATACTGGCCCAACAGGGCGCCGCAGTGCCCCTGATGCTCCTCTGCACGGCGCGCCCGGAGTTCCACGCGCCATGGCCGGTGCAGTCACATCACACAGCGCTCGTGCTCAATCGCATGAACTTCGACGAAACGCGCGAGTTGATCGCCGGCGTGATCGCACGCAACGTTCTGACCCCGGAGATGGTCGACGTCGTCATCAGACGAACCGACGGCGTGCCGCTCTTTGCCGAGGAATTGGCCAGACTGATGCTGGAGAGCCCCGGTGGATTGGGCGAGCGCGATATTCCGGCGACGTTGCAGGACTCGCTGGCCGCGCGTCTCGACCGGCTCGGCCGGGCCAAGGACATTGCGCAATTAGGCGCGGTCCTGGGACGTGAGTTTCCCTATCGTCTGCTCGCCGCCATAACGCCGATCCCCGAAGACGATATGCGAGCAGGGTTGACGAAGCTGGCGGACGCCGAACTGATCCATGTGCGCGGGCTGCCGCCGGATGCGAGCTACCAATTCAGACATGCCTTGATCCGGGACGCGGCATACGAAGCGCTTCTGAAGAGCAAGCGGCGCGAACTGCACGCCAGGATCGCGCAAACCCTGGAAACAAATTTTGCGGATATGGCCCGCGCGAATCCGGAGATGGTCGCCCATCACTATACCCAGGCGGACAAGCCCGAACCGGCGGTCCGCTGGTGGCGCCAGGCTGGCCATAACAGCATCCATGCGACGGCATATGCGGAAGCTCTCGACCACATCAATCGCGCCCTTGGGCAGCTCGCCTTGCTGCCGGAAACGCTGGACCGCGACAAGTTGGAGGCGAAGCTTCGGATCGATCTGTCGACTCCGCTCGTCGGGATCGGCGGCTATACGAGCGAAGAGTTGCGCAAGAACGTCGATCGCGCTGTCGCCCTTTACGACACGACGAAGGAAGAGGCGCTCTTTCCGGCGCTGGGCGGGCAATTGTCGCTCGCCTATGGCGGAAGCTACATGATCCGCGCGGTGGCCATCGGAGAACAGTTGTTCGCCGCTGCCGAGACGATCGGCGACCGCGGTTTGCGGATGCTCGCATCCTGGTTGCTCGGGATGGCGCTGACAGGACGCGGCCGGCTGGAAGCGGCGCTCGAAACGCTCGAGCACGGACTTGGCATCAGCGATCCAGCGGCGGATGCGAGGCTGGCGGACGTCTACAGCAGCAATCCGCGCATCGCCATTCTCGCCTACAAGGCGCTGGTATTGCAGCAACTCGGATATCCAGATCGTGCCGCTGCGCTGGCCGAAACAAGCGTGAAGGAAGCCACGCAAAGCGATCACTCCGCCACGATCGGCCTTTCGCTCACCTTGCAGATTTCTGTACAGTTGCTGCGCTGCGATCATACGGCGCTTGCCGTATCGGCCACCGAGCTTGCAGCACTTGCCAAGCGCCAGTCCTCGCAGCCCTTGCAGGCCGTTTCCGGAGTTGTTCTCGGTCTGCTGGCTGCGGAACACATGCCTGATGAACGGATCTTTATCGGGGCGCACCAGGGCATCGAAGCCATCAGGGCAGCCGGCTGGAATCTCATGGTCGGCTGGCTCAGCCTGCTCGAAGCGAAAATCTGTCTCGGTCACGGCCGTCTCGAAGCGGCACGGCGCACGCTGGACGCGCTGCAGGAGGTGATCGAGCCACGCGGCCACGATTTCTTCCTGCCGGAATTGCACCGGCTTCACGCCGACTTATCAATTCGCGAAGCTGCGCCCGACCGCACTGCCGAGGACCATTTGAAGCGCGCGATTGCGCTTGCACAGGAACAAAAGGCGCGCCTCGCCGAGCTGCGAGCGGCGACAGATCTGGCGCGGCTGTGGCGCGACCGCGGAAAAAGTAGCGATGCTCGGACGCTGCTGATGCCACTCCATAGCTGGTTCGAGGAAGGCGCTGACACCTTCGATCTAGCGCAGGCCCGCGGCGTCCTTGAGTCGCTCGACTGACGCTGCAATCCGCCTCGTACGCGGTCAAAATATCCATGGCTTATTCCGACAAGCCACTTAAGATCATGCTTCGGTAGGTTCCGCCATCCACGGGTGGGTTCGATGTTCATCGGACCAATGGGGCACTAGGGGGACACGTGCTGCGAGAAATCTGGCTTGTGCAGCCCTTGGCGTTTGCGCGAGGTGGCAGTTCTCCCACGCCGTGCGATGCGTTCGATTGGGCTGAACCAGATCTCAGTCCGCAGGGCAGTGGACGCACTCAGGTCGTTCCCGCGGACACGCTTGTCGTCGATCCCGAAAAAGGAACCGTGTCTCTCAAGCGGGCCGACGCGATATCCCAGATTGTCTTCAAGGACGAGGATACCGGCAAAATCCGCCCGGTCTGCCCGTTCTTCGAACTGCATGGGCTTTGGGAGCAGGACGGGGATGTAGTATCGGGACCCGTGACTCCAAAAGTTCTCGCTGCCAGCGGCAAGAGTGCTGTCGACCTCCAATGGCGCGTCGAGTTTCACAA
>JANYBR010000326.1 GCA_025360685.1 Pseudomonadota bacterium | reverse complement strand
ATTGCTGTCCGCTGGGCCCGCCGGCGCAAACGAGCTTCACGCTCAGGGCCATCTTTCATCCTATGCCACGACCGATCTCGGCGGATCGGACGTGACGCCCGTGAATCGCGGGCAGGCGCTGGCGATCGCGTGCGAGAGCATCGGTGCACCCGGCGCTGATGTGCGGGTCGTGATGTCGTTTGATTCCGTCAAGGGCGAAGAACCGACCGGCTATGAGGCGGTTCTGCTGACCGGAGAAATGGTTCAGGGCAATGCGGTTCGCTTCCGGATCCCGGATATGGCGGATCTCGTCAATCACACGGTGACGTTGAAGGTCTATGTCACGAGTGCGCAGGGCACGACTGCCTGCAACGCCGGTCACTTGCGGATCGTTTAGGTCATCTCGAAATCAAATCCTGGCATGGGCGCCGATCATTTCGGTGTCCTCGATCATTTTTCACTGGGTCCAACTACAACTTATAGTTGCAATTTTACTCCATGCAATCTACTCCTTTTGGCGCCGCCAATGCCGGGGGACACGATGGCAGCCGATTCCACGCCCATGTTCGAAAACGAGTTCGGTGCGGTCTATGCGGACCGGATCGCGTTCTACGCCAAAAAGAGCTGGTTCGGCGGAGGAGTGCTCGAAGAGCTCCCGATCCGCCACGTCACGTCGGTTCGGCTCGAGACCAGCCGGAATGTCTTTGGCGGAGTCGTGCTGGCGTTGGTCGGACTTGGTCTTTTTTCCAGCGGGTCGGGCGGTGCGGTGTTGTTCGGATTGGCCGTGCTTGCGCTGGCACTCCTGCTTCTCATCGGTTGGCCGGCGGTGACGATCAACACCGCCGGAAACGACCTGCGCCGATCAACCGGTGGCGTCTGGCAAAAGGCCAACGCAGAGGCGTTCGTGGCGGCGGTCCGCAAAGCGCTTTTCGACAAGCCATAAAGCCACTTCGTTGCGAATTGAACCATACCGATCAAAACATTGCCGCCAGTGCGAGCACACCGAGCGCCCCGGCCGACAGCCACAACGCGATACGCACATGCCGCGTCCGCTCGACCTGGGCCTCGGCGATGAGCATCGCGGACTCCGGATGAAGGCGCAGACCACCGTCCGCGAGCATGGCGGAGATGATCTCGGCATTCTTGATCAGCTGCGGCAAATTCTGCGCGGCGCGGCCAAGCGCGCTCATACCGTCTGCGGCATCGCGCAACCTGCCCTCCGGTCCCATACGTTCGATCATCCACTTCTCCACCACCGGACGGCTGGCTTCCCAGATGTCGAAATCCGGATCGAGGGCGCGGGCGACGCCCTCCACCACCACCATCGTCTTTTGCAGGAGCATCAGTTGCGGCTGTGCCTGCATCTCGAAGCGGTGCGTCGTGTCGAACAATTGCTGCAGCAGGCGCGCCATCGACACATCCTTGGCGGAGCGGCCGAAAATCGGCTCGCCGATCGCGCGCAACGCCTGGGCGAACGTCTCGACGGGATGGTGCGCGGGCACGAAATTCACGTCGTAGTGGATCTGGGCGATGCGCTGATAGTCACGTGCCAGGAAGCCGGCGAGTGTTTCGGCCATGAACCGGCGCATGGAGGCGTCGAGCCGTCCCATGATGCCGAAGTCAACCGCGACCAGGCGTCCTTCGGAATCGACAAAGAGATTGCCCGGATGCATGTCGGCGTGGAAAAAACCGTCGCGCAGGGCCTGGGTCAGGAAATTGCGGACAATGAGACTCGCGATACGCTTGGGATCATGTCCCGCCGCGATCAGGGCATCGCGATCGCGCAACGGCGTGCCTTCGATCCATTCGCTGGTCAGAACCTGCTCCGACGTGCGGCTCCAATCGATATGCGGCACGCGAAAGTCCGGATCGTTGCGGGTGCGTTCTTCGAGCTCCGAAGCGCCCGCCGCTTCCATACGCAGGTCCAGTTCGATCGCGACCGATACGGCAAGCGTGTCGACCATCGCGATCGGCCGCAGCCGCTTGGCTTCGGGTATGAAGCGTTCCGCGAGGCGCGCGGCGGACGCGAATGCGGACAGGTCTTTGCCGAATTCCGCCGCAATGCCGGGGCGCAAAACCTTGACCGCAACACGCACCGGCGGATCGTCGGCCGTCATGCCGTCATGCACCTGCGCGATCGAAGCAGCGGCGATCGGCTCGGAAAGCGTGCTGAACACGGTTTCGACCGGACGGCCCAACGAGTGGGTGATAACGGATCGCGACTGTTCCATGGGAAACGGCGGCAGGCGATCCTGCAATTGCGCCAGAGCGATCGCCACTTCGTCTCCGACTATGTCGGCGCGTGTGGCCAGCACCTGCCCCAGCTTGATGTAGGCTGGACCGAGACTCTCGAGCGCATGCGCCAGGCGCACGCCCGGCGGCGCAATCTCGTTCTTGGCCCGCCCGCTGCCCAGAAGACGGCGGGCCAGCCGCGCCCAACCCGGCAGCAACGCCTCATATTCCTTCGGAAATAGCGCATCGTTGCGCGCCAGCACGCGTGCGGCGTGCCACAGCCGTCGAGTGTCGGAGAGGTGCCGGAACATCAGATCTTCCATGCCGAGTGCATGGCCGCTACGCCGCCTGTGAGATTGCGAACCTTCACCTGCGCCAGGCCTGCCTTTTCGATCATCTTCGCGAACTTGGCTTGCGGCGGAAAGCGCCGGATGCTTTCGGCCAGATAGCGATAGGCGTCGGCGTCGCCAGCCACCATTTGTCCAAGCCGAGGCAGCACGTTCAGCGAATAGGCATCGTACAGGGCGTCGAGTCCTGGTGCAGCGACCCGCGAGAATTCGAGGCAGAGAAAACGCCCGCCGGGTTTGAGGACGCGCCGCGCCTCGTTGAGCGCTTTTTCAATGTGTGTCACGTTTCTGATGCCGAACGCGATCGTGTATGCGTCCATGCTCGCATCCGGTATGGGCAGGGCTTGCGCGTCGCCCGTCAGCCAGCGGATCGAGTGTTCGCCTTTGGCTTCGGCCCGCCGCACGCCTTCGCCAACCATGTCCGGATTGATGTCGCAGATGATGATGCTGGCCTCGCCGCCTCGGGCACGGACAAGTTCGGCGATCCGGAAAGCAATGTCGCCGGTGCCGCCCGCCACGTCGATCACGTTCCAGCCCGGACGCGGATTGAGCCACTCGACCATCGCGTCCTTCCATAAACGGTGTACGCCTGCGGACATCAGATCGTTCATCAGGTCATACTTGCCGGCGACGGATGAAAAGACTTCGCGCACGAGGCCTTCCTTTTCGGCCTCCGGCACGTCGCGATAGCCAAAGCTGGCAGTGGCATTGCTCATCGAATTGAATCATACACTATTGTCATCCCGGCCAAGCGCTGCATTGGCAGCGCGCGAGCCGGGACCCACCGTGACATCGCACCTCAGTGGGTCCCGGATCGCGCCTTTGGCGCGTCCGGGATGACAGTTGAGGTGTAGACTTGCCCGAGCTACCCGAAGTCGAGACCGTGTGCACTGGCCTTCGCCCCGTGTTGGAGGGTCACACGTTCACCCACGTCGAAACCCGGCGCGGCGACCTGCGCATTCCGTTTCCGAATGACTTCGTGTGCCGCCTCACCGGGCGCAAGGTAAAGCGGCTGTGGCGGCGAGCGAAATATTTGATGGCAGAGCTGGATAGCGGCGAGACGTTCGTCATCCATCTGGGAATGAGCGGGCGCATCGCGGTGTACGCCGACGGACAGGCGCGCAAATTGGGAACCTTCGTCTATCCCGCCACGCCGCCTGAGGCGGGCAAAGGAAAACACGATCATGTGGTGCTCGAGACTGATGCGCCTGCGCGGATCGTGTTCACCGACCATCGCCGTTTCGGCCTGATGACATTGATCGAGACGGACCGGATCGACGCACATCGCTTGTTCAAAGCGGTTGGCATCGAACCATTGTCGGAGAAATTCGACGCTGCGTTTCTCGTCAAAGCGCTGAAGGGCAAGAAGACACCCATCAAGTCCGCGCTGCTGGACCAGCGCGTGATCGCGGGGCTTGGCAACATCTATGTCTGCGAGGCACTCTTTCGCTCGGGGATATCACCCCGGCGGCTCGCCAAGTCGATCTCACCGGCGCGGATTGCGCCGTTGGTCAGAGAGATCAAGGCCGTCTTGAAACAAGCCATCGCGGCCGGCGGTTCGTCATTGCGCGACCACCGCCGCACCGACGGCGAGATGGGTTATTTCCAGAAGACCTTCCTGGTCTACGACCGCGAGGGTGAAGCGTGCCGGAAGAAGGGCTGTAAGGGAACGATCAAACGCATCGCCCAGGCCGGACGCTCGACCTTCCACTGCCCGGCCTGCCAGAAATAGTTCAACCGACCCGCGCCCAGGTGTGAATCTCATCGAGTGGTTTGCCGGTCTCGAGCATGCTCTTGAGACTGGCGAGAATCTTCGGCCAGCCACCCGAGACGGCTTCGATCAGCTTGGAGCCATCGCGGTCGATCTGATGCAGAATGGTCAGCTTGTCCGTGTCGCCTTCCGGCTCGAGCGTGAAGGTGCAACGCGAATAGCCCTCTTCGCGCATCTCCGACCTGAACTCGTTGCGCCAGCTGAGCACGAGTTTCTTCGGCCGCTCGATCTCGATGATTTCGCCGCTGTCGCCGACCCGGCCGTCCGGAATCATCATTTTCCAGGACGCCGCCTTCTTCCACTCGCTTTCGAGAGTAATGCCGAACCAGTAGGCGCGGGTGAATTCCGGCTTGGTCAGCGCGTCCCAGAGCTTTTCCGGTGTGGTGCGGATGTAGGTCACGTAGAGAAATTTGCTGCTCATGTGTCTTCCCTTTCGAGGTTTTTCTTCAGATCGCTGAGCGCGCGAAGGCGGCCCCGCTCGTATTTGCCGATCCATCGTTCGGCGATGTCATTGATGGGGACGGGGTTGAGGTAATGCTCCTTCTCGCGGCCCTTGCGCACAGTGGCAAGAAGATTGGCGCCCTCCAGGATTGCCAGGTGCTTGGTCACCGCTTGCCGTGTCATGTCCATCTGCGCGCAGAGCTCATTCAATGTCTGGCCATTGCTGGCATGGAGGCTGTCCAGCAATTGCCGCCGTGTCGGATCGGCAAGGGCCCTGAAAACCTCATCCATGCTCATGTCCCTAATATGCAATCATTTGGTTGCATGTCAAGAGCGGAGATAGAAAGCGCGCCTTCGACGGAGCCCTTTATGACCTTTCAAAACATCCTTCTGACCACCGACGGCGCGGTGGGGGTGATCACTCTCAACCGGCCCAAGGCGCTGAATGCGCTTAACGCCGAGCTGCTCAAGGAGCTCGTGGCTGCCCTCGAGGCATGGGATCGCGACGATGCCGTGCGCTGTATCGTGCTGACCGGCTCCGAACGCGCCTTCGCCGCCGGCGCCGACATCAAGGAGATGGCGCCGCAATCCTACATGGACATGTTCAAGTCCAACTTCTTCGCGGACGCCAACGGTCGTATTGCCAGCATCCGAAAGCCGATCATCGCTGCGGTCGCCGGCTGGGCCTTGGGCGGGGGATGCGAGCTCGCCATGATCTGCGACTTCATCATCGCCGCCGACACGGCGAAGTTCGGTCAGCCCGAGATCACGCTGGGCGTCATGCCCGGAATTGGCGGCACGCAACGTCTCACGCGCTTTGTCGGAAAGTCGAAGGCGATGGAGATGTGCCTCACCGGCCGCAACATGGACGCAGCCGAAGCCGAACGCGCCGGACTTGTCTCGCGCGTGGTGCCGGCCGCCGAACTCATGGTGGAAACGCTGAAGGCCGCCCACAAGATTGCCGAACAATCCCTTCCCATCGTGATGATGACGAAGGAGGCCGTGAACAGGGCCTATGAGACCACCCTAACCGAGGGAATCCGCTTCGAGCGGCGCGTGTTTCACGCGATGTTTGCCACCGAAGACCAAAAGGAAGGCATGGCCGCCTTCAGCGAGAAGCGAAAGCCCGTGTTCAAGGATCGCTGATCTCGATGCAAGTGCTGTTCATCGGCGGGACCAGATTCATCGGTGCGCACGCAGCTCGCCTCCTGCACGACCAAGGCATCGATATTACAGTCTTTCATCGCGGCAAATCTGAGAATCCGTTGATCGCGGACGTCCGGCACATTCGCGACGCGAGTGCCGAATATCCGATCCTGCGCTATCCGACGTCCGTTACCACGAGGGACTGGGACGTTGTTGTTCACATGGTTGCAATGGGTGACGCGGATACTCGAGCTGCAGTCGATGCCTTCAGGCGCGCAGGGCGCCTTGTTCTGATCTCCAGTGGCGACGTCTATCGTGCGTACGGAAGATTGATCGGCATCGAGCCTGGACCGCCCGATCCGCTTCCTCTTGGCGAAGACGCACCGTTGCGGACCCGCCTGTTTCCCTATCGTGGACAGGAAGAGACGATCGGTTCATTCGCCCATGACTATGAAAAAATTCTGGCCGAGCAAGCGGTGATGTCGCGCGCCGGCGGCAATTGGACAGTGCTTCGACTCCCCAAGGTCTATGGACAGGAAGAGAATTCCGATCTCTCGACCGTCTATGGCTTTGCGTCGCGACCAGGCTGGCGATGGACGCATGGGCATGTGGTCAACGTCGCGGCAGCGGTTGCTCTCGCCGTGACCCATCCGTCGGCGGCGGGTCGCATCTACAATGTCGGTGAAGAGACTACGCCGACGATCGGTGAACGGCTCGCCCTTCTGCCGAACGCGGCGGGAGAAATCCCGCGCCCGCCGCCAATGAATTTCGAGCAGTCGATTGTCTACGATACGTCCAGGATCCGTTCCGAGCTTGGATACAGGGAGCTACTGCCGGAACAGGACGCAATGCTATCCGTGGCATCACGCTCGAGCGCCACGTCTCACATTTGACCCTTGCCCCGGGCGGGGGTATACGCCCGCCTCCGAATTGCAGCAGGAAGACCAATGCCCAATATCGCCTCGTCCAAGAAGCGCGTTCGCACGACGGCCAAGCGCACCGTCATCAACACAGCGCGCAAAACCCGCGTCCGCGGCTTCATCCGCAAAGTCGAGGAAGCCCTCGCCAAGGGCGATAAGGTTGCCGCTCAGGCGGCACTTAAGTCGGCAGAACCGGAAATCATGCGCGGCGTGTCGAAGGGCATCCTGCACAAGAATACGGGTGCGCGGAAAGTTTCGCGCCTGAGCAAGCGCGTCAGCAAGCTCGGCAAATAGCTGAATTCTCTGGTGGAATCCGGATCGGGAAGTTCTGTTCCGTATTCGACGGCCGTTTTATTGTCAGTATACTGATATTCTTCATACTGTCATATTTCGACGTCCGAATGGGTGGGGCAGTCATCTAAGTGTCTGATTCGGCGCGCGAAGCCGCAAGAATGGAAAAATCCGTATACGTACAAACGGTTAGCAGCCACAGAAATGTCATCGTTCCTATTCCGTTCGCTTGTAACTGATTCGGATTTAGGAGATGTTAACCTTCGTTCGGTGGCAAGAGACCAAAAATGTCGAACACTAGACCAAGTCCAGCAAAAGCATTTGAGGTTCTGAGCCCGAAAATATTCGCGCTCTGTAAGTCTAGTAGCCGCTGAACTCTTGAAATGACTGGGTTTTTAGACTGAGTGGTTGCTCGGTCGGCGACCGATATTGTCGGATATTGTGAACATGGCCTCCAACACCTCGACCAGTGACTACGCAGGCGACATCAGTGCCGCGGAAGCCTGGACGATCCTCAAGAGCGATCCGAAGGCCCAGCTGGTCGATGTGCGCACGACGGCGGAGTGGAATTTTGTCGGTGTGCCCGACCTGACGAGCGTGGGGCGCCAAGCCCATCTGGTCGAGTGGCAGATGTTCCCCTCGATGCGGCCCAATCCGGCGTTCGTGCCCGAGGCGGCGCGGGTGGCCGGAGAAGCAAAAGACGCGCCCGTTCTATTTCTCTGCCGCTCCGGCGCACGCTCGCGAAGCGCTGCGATTGCGATGACGGCGGCCGGCTACACGCGGGCTTACAACATCGCGGCCGGCTTCGAAGGCGATCTCGACGGCGACGCGCATCGCGGAAAACAAACTGGTTGGAAGGCGAGTGGCCTTCCGTGGAAACAGACTTGATCAGGGAGTGGCATATGCGACGAGGTGGCGCGGCTTAGAACAAGCCGCAGGGACGTGCTTAGGAAACGGGCGAGAAGCCCGCAAAAAACATGGGGCTCACCGGCGAAGCGCCGGCAAGAAGCGGGTAATGATCATGGGACAAATGACGAGCAAGCCGATGCGGCCAGATTGGCCGGCGGCATGGACAGGCGCACGCGAAAGACTGCGTCGCGAGCTTGGCGATGCGGTTTTCGATGCCTGGATCGGGCCACTGACCCTGGACGGTTGGGAAAATGACGAACTCAACATCGGCGCCGCGAAACCCTTCGTGCGCAACTGGGTGTCGAACCACTACGTCGCCCGCATCGAGCGCGCTCTGAAGGCCGAGGGCGCAGATCCCGCCTCCATCTCGATCATTCTGACGCTCGCCAAGCCGATGGTCGGTGGCGGTCTCGTTCGCGATCCCGTTCGCGTCGAGAGTTCGCCAATCGCGTACAGCCCCCGCGTGCAGGAGGAAGAAGCGCCCAACGAGGGCGGCCGCGGACTGTGGACCCGCATGCTCCACCCGCAACAGACCTTCGACAGCTTCATCGCAGGCACGGCGAATGAGTTCGGCCTGAGCGCGGCGCGAACCTTTGCCGAAGGTCAGAACAGCGACATCCCGCTGCTCTACATCCATGGCGGCTTCGGCTACGGCAAGACCCACCTTCTGAACGCAGCGGCGCTGGAGTTCCGCAAGCGCGGCAAACGCACCTTGTTCCTGCGGGCGGAAGACTTCATGCGCCACTTCCTGGGGGCGCTCTATCGCAAGGACACCTTGGCGTTCAAGGAAGAGCTGCGCACGGCCGAGGTGCTGATCATCGACGATTTGCAACACATCTGCCGCTCAACCGCCACGGCGTCCGAATTCCTCTACACCGTGAATGCGTTCGCCGACTTGCGCCGCCGCGTCGTGATTGCGGCCGATCGCGCGCCGCCGGCGCTCGAAGGACTTGGAGCAGATGTGAAATCGCGCCTGGCAGGCGGACTGTGCATCGCGTTGGACAAGCCGGACCGCGCAACCAGACTGGCAATCCTGAAGGCGCGTGCGACGGAATTCGCTCGCCTGAAGCCTCAGGTCACGCTGCCGGACGATGTGCTCGAACATATCGCCGACATGGACGAGGCCAGCCCACGAGAGCTGATCGGCGTGTTCACCAAGCTTGCGACCTACAGCGACCTCACCAAGAAGACGGTGACACTCGGCACGATCGAGGACGTGGTTGGATTGCGCAGCGCGCCTGGCGCCAAAACGTCGATCGAGGACATCCAGCGCAAGACAGCGGAGTTCTACAAGCTGGACGTCCGCGATTTCCACTCGCCGCAACGAGCGCGCAGGGTCGCGCGTCCGCGCCAGGTTGCGATGTACTTGTCGCGCAAGCTGACGACGCGCTCCCTGCCCGAAATCGGACGTCGTTTCGGCGGACGGGACCACACCACGGTGCTGCATGCCTGCCGCCGGATCGAGGCGCTGTGCGAGGAGGATCCGCTGTTCAAGCAGGAGGTCGATTTCCTCAGCCAGATGCTCTCGCGCCGGGCCTGAATCGGACCCGATTTTTCGTCGCTTTTGAGAGGTTTGCGGCGGCCGGGGGATGCCCTGGCCGCCCGCATTATTTTCTCCCTTTCAGAGGGCTATTTGGTATAGTGCAAAACCTGAGTCTCGGCCGTCAAGAAACTCAAGGAAATCAGTGGGTTACAGACCCGTCCGGACGGGGTGGACCTGGGGTTTTCAAGCGGCCCAAAATCTTGCTGCGAGAACGATGAAGATCAACGTCGAACGAGGCGCTTTCTTGAAGGCGCTGAGCCATGTCCAAAGTGTCGTCGAACGCCGCAACACGATCCCTATTTTGTCGAACGTGA
>JANYBR010000294.1 GCA_025360685.1 Pseudomonadota bacterium | reverse complement strand
CTTGATCGTCTGTGGGAGTTGGAGGTGCGCTCGTTACATCCCCGCGAACTGAGCGCGGTTTCGCATCCCAACCGGAACGGATGGCCCGATCGTGCGGATCGACGCCAAGGCGATCGTCACCTCGACCGATCCGGAGACCACGTTCGGCAAGTTCATCCCAGAGAATGAAGTGCTCAAGCGCTCCAAACTTTGCCTCAACACCGCGAAGAATTGGGAGTGGGAACAGAGTTCGCTGTTTCTGTGTCACCTCGCGCTGAAGAAAAAGCCGCATTTCAAAGCGCAGACCAACGACCCGGGCGTCGAGACCGCGTTCATCCGCGTATTCGGCGTGGAAACGCCGGAGGATGTCGTCAAGCACATCAAGGAAGTCATGGAGAGACGTCTGCTGCACGACATTGGCCATGTTACATTCACCACCGACCTGGACCCTGCTCAGGCGCCGAAGGAGATCGATCCCGACGGCGCGGTGTGTCGGATCGAAGCCTGCGTGCCCTATGCGCCTGCGGCAGGCGACTGGTCGAAGCTGTCAACGCAATATGGGGATCGGTTGATCGCCAAGATGTCGGAGTACATGACAGATTTTGACCCGGCCAACATCGTCCGCCGTTACGACTACACGCCGGTCAGCATCGAAATGAAGATCCCGCAGATGAAGCGCGGCTCGTTCAAGCATGGCGCCTACATCATGACCCAGATGGGCTTTTCGCGGCCGAACGTTCAATGCTCGTCGTACAAGACGCCGATCGACAATCTCTACCTCTGCGGTGCCAGCACTTTTCCGGGAGGGATGGTCACCTTCGGCCCGGGTTACAACGCCGCAAAGGTCGTTGCTGAAAATATGGGATTGAAGATCTGGTGGACGGAGCCGGAGGCTGTCGTTGCGGCCCGCCTGAAAGGCTTCCTGTTATGATCGTTTGGTCGAAGGGACTCGGAAAGCAGCGGCTTCCCCTGGAATTGCCGGCGGCCAAGCTGAGAGTCAGTCCGGACTACCTGGTCATGGAAGGCGTTATCGAACCGGTCTGCTGGAACTATGCGATTCGATTGGCTCCGAACGATCTGGAAGACTTTCTCAAGCTCATGTCACAACCGAAGACCGCAGAGTTCCTGGCCGAGCAAAGCGGCGTGCTTTGGCCGTTCATGCTGGGTCTTATCGCAATTGTTCCAAGACTGCTCTTCAAGCTGATGTTCGCGACGAAGCAGCCGGCGCTGCCGTTAGGGTAATGAGTCATGCACTTCTGGTCTGAAGGATTGGGCGACAGCGAATTGGTGATGGGGCTCGACCGGGCGAAACTCGAGCGCGACGGCAACTTCGTTGTTCTGACGGGAGTCGTGGATTCGCCCGCGCCCTGGGAATACGAAGTCAAAGTGCAGTTCGATGATTGGGTAACCATTCTTCATACGGCCACAAGCAAGGAGGCTTGCGACTTCATCGCGAGCCATTTGGGCATCGGTGCGCTCGCTGCGATGGCCTGGTCAATCGTGAAGTTCGTGGTCTTGCTGGCAACCTATCGTTTCGTGCGCTTGCTTGGGCTGGCGCCTGCAGTCGTCTTACCGATCACCACATTGAAGGGCAATCAGTCGGAGCAGTCCAAGATCTAAAGCGACTGGCTCGGCTCGCGACTTCGCAGAGGAGACGATTGTTGAAGGTTCATGTCACCTACCTAGACTCGTCGGGCATTGCGCGCACAATTGAGGTAAACCCAGGAATGTCGGTGATGGAAGCCGCAAAACGGAATGGCATACCAGAGATAGCCGCCGATTGCGGCGGGGTATGCGCCTGCGCCACCTGTCATGTTTTTGTGGAACAAGCCTGGCTGGACAAATTTTCACCCATGTCCAGGATCGAGAACGGACTTCTCTCACTGCTGCAAGAGCGTTTGCCAAATTCTCGTTTGTCGTGCCAACTAAGGCTGACCGAACAGCACGAGGGCCTGACGGTCCGCACTGCTCGTTCCATAGATCTCGCATGAGCGAGTTCGCCCGAGTTTGGCGCCCAGTGGAAACGTTCGCGTGCACCGATCAGCGTCTGCACCCGTTCATTGATTCAGGGCAACAACTCAGCCAATGGGGCCGGTTCTACTAACCATTTGGAAGACAGGCGACAACGAGACAGTAGGCTGGCATGAATCAGAATGCGGTGATCGCCTTTCTCTCCGATCCTGCCAGCTACAATCTGAAAGTCAGCGAAGTCGAGCGGCACGAAACGCATGGTGCGATTGTTTTCCTGGCAGGAAACCGCGCCTACAAGCTGAAGCGCGCGGTCTGCTATCCCTATATGGATTTCTCCACTCCGGAATTACGCCACGCCATGTGTGCAGCCGAGCTCGCGGTCAATCGCAAGTCCGCGCCGCAGCTCTATCTGGAAGTGCGCGCGATCGTCCCCGGCGAAGATGGCAATTTGCGCTTCGGGAGTCAGGCGGAAGAGGCATCGGCGATTGACTGGGTCGTGGTAATGCAACGATTCGAGCAATCGGCCTTGCTCGAGGAGATGCGCAAGCGCGGAACACTATCGGCTTCACACATGCGCACGTTGGCCGACACGATTGCCACCTATCACCAAAGCGCCGAAATTCACTTGGAAGCCGGCGGTGCAGCTGGAATCCTGAAGGTCATCAACGAAAACGTCGAGATATTACGCGCATGGACACGGCGTCCGTTCGACGAACACAAGATTGAGCAATTCTCAAGACTTGCGCGCAAGGCGCACCACAGGCTTGCTGGACTGCTTGAAGCGCGCCGCAAGAACGGTTTTGTTCGGCGTTGCCATGGCGATCTTCATCTGAACAACATCTGCCTGATCGACGGCACGCCAGTCCTCTTCGATGCGATCGAGTTCAATGAAGATTTCAGCCTGATCGATGTCTTCTATGACCTGTCATTCCTCTTGATGGATTTGGATCATCGCAAGCTCCGTCCGTTGGCAAATGTCGTGCTGAACCGCTATCTGGAAAATACCCGGGATTATGATGGCGTGGGGATCTTGCCCCTGGGTTTGGCGTGTCGTGCTGGCGTGCGAGCGCATGTGACCGCGACCTTGGCAGACAAGCTGAAGGGAGAGAGTGCACATAGCTGCTCTGACGATTCTGCAAGCCTGCTCGACGATGCGATCGGATACCTGCGGGACTCGCCTACGCGGCTGATTATTCTGGGCGGACTATCTGGCACAGGAAAGTCAACCCTGGCACGCCAGACGGCGCCGGTGGTCGGACGGGCACCGGGCGCGATCATTTTGCGCAGCGATGTGATCCGGAAGAAAATCTGCGGTGTCAGCGAAACCGACCGCTTACCTCAAGATGGCTACTCGGTGGATGTCAATGCCCGCGTCTACTCGCTCATTGCGCAGAGGGCGAAAAAACTGCTGGCCGGTGGACATAGCGTCATTGCGGACGCGGTCTTCGGCAGTTCCGAGGAGCGGAAGAAAGTCGAAGACGCCGCATCCTGCAGCGGCGCAGAGGTTCGTGCTGTG
>JANYBR010000224.1 GCA_025360685.1 Pseudomonadota bacterium | reverse complement strand
TGGCCGTCCTTGGCGACACCGAGATCGCCGGTCGTCACGCCTTTCACCACGCCGTTTTCGATCACCAGCGCGGCGGCAGGAAAACCAGGATAGATTTCCACGCCCAAGGCTTCGGCCTGCGTTGCCAGCCATTTGCACAAGTTGGACAGGCTGACGATGTAGTTGCCGTGATTCCACATCAGTGGCGGCATGGCGAAGTTCGGCAAACGGATCGATCCCGCCGGCCCGAGAAAATAAAAACGGTCGTCGGTCACGGGTGTATCGATCGGCGCGCCTTTTTCCTTCCAGTCCGGAATGAGTTCGTTGATCCCGATCGGATCGATCACCGCGCCCGACAGGATATGCGCGCCGATCTCCGAGCCCTTCTCGAGCAGACACACCGTGGCTTCGGGCCGGACCTGCTTCAGCCGGATCGCCGCAGCCAACCCTGCGGGGCCGCCGCCAACGACTACGACGTCATATTCCATGCTCTCGCGCTGAACCGCTTCGGCCATCTCAAAAACCCGATTTCATCCCCGTAATGCCGTTATGGGGCGGTAGGAATAGGCGGTCAACCGCGCCTATCATCGTCCCATGACAGCTTCCCGAGAGGAATCGTTGGCTGCCCTGAACTGGCTCGTCGAAGCCGGTGCGGACGAGGCCGTGGGCGAGGCGCCCGTGGATCGGTTCCGATCCAACCCTCCCCGTGAGGGAGGGCCGAAAAATCTGAGCGAAGCGAAGAATTTCTCGGGGAGGGGTCAAACATCAGCGACAATCCCCTCCCCGAAAACGCCTTCACCATCTTCGACCCTCCCTCAAGGGGAGGGTCAAAGGAGTCTCGCCCAAATCAAACCAACCATGCTTGCGCCTCTGGCGACCGATGGTTTCGGCTCGGCGCTGGAGATTGCTGCCAAGTGTCAAACCCTCGCGGAACTGAAGTCAGCGCTGGAAAGTTTCGAGGGTTCCCAGCTCAAGAAGCTTGCGACCAACACGGTCTTCGCCGACGGCAATCCGGCGAGCCGCATCATGTTCATCGGCGAGGCGCCGGGCCACGATGAGGACAAGGCGGGCCTGCCCTTTGTCGGGCGGGCGGGCAAACTGCTCGACAAGATGATGGCCGCGATCGGGCTCGACAGGACGAGCGCTTACATAATCAACGTCATGCCCTGGCGCCCGCCGGACAACCGCAATCCGGATCCCGGCGAGGTTGCGATGTGCATCCCGTTCCTGCGCCGTCACATCGAGCTGGCCCAACCGCGGATCATGATCATGCTCGGTGCGGTCGCCACCCGCCATGTGCTCGGACTGAACGACGGCATCATGAAATTGCGGGGACGCTGGCTTGAGTATCGTATTGGCACAGAGATGACTCCCGTATTGCCAACTCTTCATCCTGCCTACTTGCTCCGCCAGCCCGCACATAAGAAACTGGCTTGGCGTGATTTGCAGGCGCTGGCGGACCGGCTCGACACGCTCGGGCTACCGGCCAAAGATTGAGCATGCTTGCTCGTAAGATACAGCGAACGGAACCAAGGATGCGCCTTTCGACCTACACCCTGGCGACACTGGCCTTTGCGGCGGCCGTAGGAACGGCGCGAGCCGAGCTTCCGCTTCCCGCCGATGGCGGCGAAGCGGCCAGCGTTCCCATGACCGTTCTGTCCACGAACGACGTTTCGCTCTATCAGCGGATATTCGACGACGAGCGCACTGGACGGTTCGACGAAGCCCGCGACCTCTTCGCCAAGCTGTCCGACACATCGCTCGAAGGATATGTGCGCGCCGAGCACTATCTGTCGCCGCACAGCCACGCGACGCTCGCCGAACTGACCGAGTGGCTGCACAGCTATGCCGAGTTGCCGATTGCAGACCGCGTCTACCGCCTCGCCGTTCAGCATGGCTCAAAGAGAGTCCACAAGCGGCACCACAAGACGGTCGTTGTGATGACCGCAAGAGTCCCGGTTCCCGCCGGCCCTGCCCATTGGCGCGGCGGCGGCTATGAGGAAAACGACCAACCCGATCCGCAGCTGAGTTCGGAGGCCGGACGGACCGCACAGGTTCAGATCGAGCGCTTCATCAAGGCCGACCAGCCGGATGAGGCGCATTTGGTCCTGAACCAAGCCATCGCGAATGCCGTGCCCAACTACGATCTGGCACGCTTGACGCATCGTGTCGCCGCTTCCTACCTCGCCGAAGGCATGGACCAGCCGGCCTTCGACGTCGCCGTCAGCTTCCAGGCACCCGAGCGGCGTGCGGTACCATTGCTCGATTGGGATGCCGGTCTGGCTGCCTTCAGGCTGGGAAATTATGCGGACGCCGCCAGCCGCTTCGAACTTGTCGCTCAGGCGACGAATGTTTCGAACTACCAGCGGGCTGCCGGGGCATTCTGGGCCGCAAGATCCTATCTGCGCTTCGGCGATCCGCAGCGGGTCATCACGCTGCTGAATGCGGCGGCTCGCGAAGAGCCGACTTTCTACGGTGTGCTGGCCGAGCGCCTGCTGGGCCAGGACACCCAGACCGGCTTTGTCGATCCGGTTCTCACGGCGACCGATCTCGCGGCGATCATGGCGGTTCCGTCCGCACATCGCGCGGTTGCGTTGACGCAGATCGGCGAGGAGCGCCAAAGTGTGCCGCAGGAGCTGAACCGCGCGTATGGCTCGAGCGACGGCAGCCACGACATCGGCTACGCGGCGCTGGCGCGGCGCATGGGAGTTCCCAATATCGAACTGCGAGCCAGCGAGACGGCGGCGACGCGCGGCATCAAGCTCACCGGACTGTTCCCTGTTCCGCAATACAAGCCCGATGGCGGCTACACAATTGATCCCTCGCTCGTCCTCGCCTTCATACGAATTGAAAGCCGCTTTCAGGCCGATGCAGAATCGTCCGCCGGCGCACGCGGGCTGATGCAACTGATGCCCGGAACGGCTGTAACGGTTGGCGGCGCGGGCGCCGTGTCGCAGCTGAACGATCCGACCTACAATATGTCGCTCGGCCAGCGCTATATCGCCACCCTGCTCAATCAATATGGCGGCAATCTCATTCAGGTACCGTCGGCTTACAATGCGGGTCCCATGAAACTGGCCGGATGGATCAACGCGCGCGCGGGCAAGGAGGACGACGCTTTGCTCTTCATCGAGAGTATCCGCGTTTCGGAAACCCGCTCCTACGTGAAACGGCTTCTCATGTATCACTGGATGTATAGCCGCCGCATGGGGCAGTCGACGCCAAGTTTGGATGACGCAGCGATGGGCAGGTGGCCGAAATATATTCCGCCCATGCAGCCGCCTCCGCCGCCGCCACCGGCCGTCGAGCCACCCGACAATACGGTCGTCAGCGATGCCCGATATTGACGAGAACATCAGCTTCGTTCCGGTCCGCATCGCGGTGATGACGGTGTCCGACACGCGTGATGCGTCCAGCGACAAGTCCGGCGACACGCTCGCCGCCCGCATCCACGAGGCCGGGCACACTCTCGCGGCCCGGACCATCGTCACCGACGATCAGGCGAAGATCGCCGCCCAACTCCGCCGCTGGATCGACGATCCCCAGATCGATGCCGTAATCTCGACCGGCGGCACCGGTCTCACCGGCCGGGACGTGACCGTCGAGGCGTTCAGGTCGGTGTTCGAAAAGGAGATCGACGGTTTCTCTGTCCTTTTTCACCAGATCAGTTACGGCAAAGTCGGCACCTCTACGGTCCAATCGCGCGCCTGCGCCGGTGTCGCCAAGGGGACCTATCTTTTTGCCCTGCCCGGCTCGCCCGGCGCAGTGAAGGACGGCTGGGACGGAATCCTGAAATATCAACTCGATATCCGCCACAAGCCCTGCAATTTTGTCGAGATCATGCCGCGGTTGACGGAAGACCCCCTCTCGCCAAGAACGCGATAAGCGATATTCTTCCCGGACAGTCGGGAGGAGCCACATGTCTGTCGCCTTGATCGTCGGCACGCCCAAGGGCGCGGCCATTCTCACCAGCAAGGACCGTCGCAACTGGGAGAGAGAGTTCGTCTTGCGCGGCTGGCCAGTCACCGCTTCGGCGCGCGACGACAGAGGCCGCACCTATATAGCAGTGAACAGTCCGAACTTCGGCGTCGCACTCTTCAGCAGCGATGATCTGAAGAGCTGGAAGCAGCTCGAGGCGGCGCCGCGCTACCGGCTGGAGGATCGCGGCAATCCCGAGCACCATCGCCTGATCGCGAAAGAGGATTTTGCCGGCCTGCTCAAGGGTGGCGGCCGCTTCGTCGACCAGATCTGGACGTTGCACTGGGCACATGGCGCGCTCTGGGCGGGCGTTTCCGAAGCGGGACTCTTTGTCAGCCGTGACCGTGGCCAGTCCTGGCAACCGATCGACGGCTTCAACCAGCAACCCGGGCGCGAGGGCTGGGCACCGGGTTTCGGCGGGCTCGGCGCGCACACGATACTCAGCGACGCGAACAATCCGAACCGCATGTGGGTCGGCGTGTCGGCCGCGGGTTTCTTCCGCACCGACGACGGCGGCAAGACCTGGAATCCGAAGAACAAGGGCGTGAACCCGGCCGTGGACAACGCGCCGGCGACTACCGGTCAATGCGTACACAGCGTCACGCACGATCCCAGAAACGCAAACGTCATGTTTCGCCAGGAGCATCGCGGCGTACATCGCAGCGACGATGGTGGCGACAGCTGGCAGGTGATCGAGGACGGACTGCCCGTTACCGAACTTTCCGATGGCCATCATTGCTCGTTCGGGTTTCCCTCCACGATCGATCTGAAATCCGGCCAAGTCTTTGTCGTGCCGCTCGACGGCGACAATTTCCGCTTTCCGCGGGGCGGACAGCTCGCAGTCTATCGCACCAAGAATGGCCGGACATGGGAAGCGCTGAGCAAGGGCCTGCCCGCCAACTGCTTCACGGCCGTTCTGCGCGGCTCGCTGGCTGCGGATCAGATGGATCCCGGCGGGCTATATTTCGGCACGGCATCGGGCGTGATCTATGGCAGCGACAGCCTGGGCGAGAGCTGGCGCGAAGTCGCCAGCGGCCTGCCGCGCATCATGAGCGTCGAGGCTTACGCAAATTGAGCATCCGCGTTCAGCTGCCGCCTATCCTGCGTCCCGTGATGGGCGGCGAGCGCTTTCTGGCGGCGGAGGGAAGTTCCATCGGCGCCGTGCTCACGGATCTGGCGAAGAGGCATCCGGCTCTCGGCC
>JANYBR010000154.1 GCA_025360685.1 Pseudomonadota bacterium | reverse complement strand
CTGGACGGGCGGCGGCGGTCTGACCGTTGCGCCCGCGCCGCCGAAAATACGCCAGGCCACATACGCAAGCGCCACCGTCAGCACGCCGGCGATCCCAACGATCAGTCTGGTGCGCGAACTGCTGCGGCGGAGCCGCTCGGGCCAAGCCTGGACCGAAGGCGGAATGATCGATGTTGTGTCTGGAATTCGGATATTCATTCACCAAAGTCCGTGGGCCGACCGATTCGCGTGCACACCCTTGGCCAAAGGCTCTGTACACCTTCGGCGGCCGTAGCTGCCCAGCGACGCTCCCGCCCCGTTCCTAGCACGGCTTCTGCCGGTTGCGAGCGCCCTGCGACGATAGCCAATTATGGCAGGGATTGTACGGCTTTAGGGTTCACCAAATTGTCAAGAATTGTCGCCGTGCACGGCACTGGAGCGGTGGTAACCAAGACCGGTCGGGGCTGAGTTGCCCCGGAGGGGTCCGGCGTCTATAAGCCCGCCCTTCCCACGAGCGCTCCAAGCCTATGGATATCCGCAATATCGCGATCATCGCCCATGTCGACCATGGCAAGACGACGCTCGTCGATCAGCTGCTGAAACAGTCCGGCTCGGTGCGCGAGAACCAACACATGGAAGAGCGCGCCATGGACTCCAACGACCTGGAGCGCGAGCGCGGGATCACCATTCTGGCCAAATGCACCTCGGTCGAATGGCACGGCACGCACATTAATATTGTCGACACGCCGGGCCATGCCGACTTCGGCGGCGAGGTGGAGCGCATCCTGTCCATGGTGGATGGCGTGGTGCTGCTCGTCGATGCGGCGGAGTCGGTCATGCCGCAGACCAAATTCGTGCTTTCCAAGGCGCTGAAGCTGGGTCTCAAGCCCATCGTGGTGGTCAACAAGATCGACCGTTCCGACGCGCAGCCCAAGGAAACTCTGGAATCGATCTTCGATCTGTTCCTGGCGCTGGAAGCCAACGACGACCAGTTGAACTTTCACTATCTCTACGCCTCGGGCCGCAACGGCTGGGCGGTCAAGGAACTCGAGGACGAGCACAAGAATCTCGATCCGCTGTTCCAGCTCGTCGTCGACGATGTGCCCAAGCCCAAACCGATCGCGTTCGCGGGCGACGAATTTCCCTTCAAGATGCTGGTCACGACTCTGGAGGCCGACAACTATCTCGGGCGCGTCCTGACCGGCCGCATCGAGTCCGGTGCCATCACCGTCAATCGCCAGATCAAGGCACTGAGCGGCAAGGGCGAAGTGGTCGAGCGCGCCCGCGCCACCAAGCTGCTGGCATTTCGCGGCCTCGCGCGCGTGCCGGTGGAACGCGCCGAGGCGGGCGACATTATCGCCATTGCGGGCCTGCAGAACGCAACCGTCGCGGACACTCTATGCGACCTGACGGTCGAGGAGCCCATTCAGGCGCAGCCCATCGATCCGCCGACCCTGGCGATGACGGTCTCCGTCAACGACTCTCCGCTCGCCGGCCGCGAAGGCGAGAAGGTACAGAGCCGCGTCATCCGCGACCGCCTCTTGCGCGAGGCCGAAGGCAATGTCGCCATCAAGGTTCATGAGACCGGCGAGAGCGCCTACGAGGTTGCCGGCCGCGGCGAACTGCAACTCGGCGTGCTCATCGAGACCATGCGGCGCGAGGGTTTCGAGGTCTCCATCAGCCGTCCGCGCGTGTTGTTCCAGACAGGTCCGACCGGCGAAAGGCTGGAGCCGATGGAAGAAGTTACAGTCGATGTCGACGATCCCTATACCGGCGTGGTCATCGACAAGATCTCGCAGCGCAAGGGCGAGATGCAGGATATGCGTCCAACCGGCGCCGGCAAGACGCGCATCATCTTCATCGCGCCGTCGCGCGGGCTGATCGGTTATCATGGCGAATTCCTCACCGATACGCGCGGCACCGGTGTGATGAACCGCATGTTCCACGGCTATGCGCCGCACAAGGGGCCGATCCAGGGCCGCGTCAACGGCGTGCTCATTTCGACCGGCGACGGCGAGGCGGTGGCCTACGCGCTGTGGTATCTCGAAGAGCGGGGCAAGCTCTTCATCGTGCCGGGCACCAAGGTCTATCAGGGCATGGTCATCGGCCAGAACGCCAAGGACAATGACCTCGAAGTAAATCCCCTGCGCGCCAAGCAACTCACCAATATCCGCACCACCTCCAAGGACGAAGCGGTGCGCCTAACGCCGATCGTGCCGATGACTCTCGAGCAGGCCATCGCCTATATCGAGGATGACGAGCTGGTCGAAGTCACGCCGCTATCGATCCGCATCCGCAAACGTGCGCTCTCGCCGCACGACCGCAAACGCAACGCGCGGGT
>JANYBR010000094.1 GCA_025360685.1 Pseudomonadota bacterium | reverse complement strand
TCGTCGCGCTTCGGCGTGGACAGTCGGAATTCGATTCCGGCACTTTGGCCAAAGCTCATCCGGTCATTGCCGCTGGCAGGCCAGCGCGGGCGCAGTACTTTTGGCGTGTGCTGGGGCACCGACCAGAATGATGGCAGCTTTCAGTACATGGCTGCAGTCGAGATCGGGACGGACGGCGCGTTGCCCGAGGGCTTTTCGCGAAAGGAAATTCCAACGCAGACCTACATCGTTTTCCGCCAGACGCTCGATGGCGGCGAACTGCATCCGCAGATGCAGGCGGCGGTACGCGCAATCTGGCCCGAACTGCTGCCGAAATCGGGATACAAGCTCGTCAACGCTGCGGATCTTGAGGTGTATCCGGAGAACTTTAATCCTACGCAAAAGGGCATGACCGTCGACTACTACGTGCCGGTGGTCGCGGACTGACCGAAGCGCTCGCAGCGACTACGGCTTCACGAACTTCAGCGCGTACTGGTCGGTCTTGCCGCGGATCGCCGGATCGAAGATCGGCTTGGTGTGATCGTCGCCCGGGCGATGCAGGAATTCGCCTTCGGCCACCAGCTTGAATCCGGCGGCCGTCACTTCGTGGATGATCTGTACCTTCTCGATGCGATGGAGCTTGGCAATGGCGTCCTCGCTCGTTCCGGGATTGGCCTGGTGATCGAGGATGAAATAGACACCGCCCGGTTTCAGCGAGGCGAAGACGTGGCGATTGAACGCGGCCATGTCGACCGCGCCGTACTCCTTGATGTGGAGGTCGTGATAGTTCTGCGTGATCCAGAACAGATCGACCTTTTGCGGCAACTTGAACGCGCCGAACGCCTCGCCGTCCAGTGTGATGTTCGTCCGGCCCGGTTCAGCGGCCATCTTCCGATCGGCCGGCAGGCATCCCTTCCAGCGCGTCGTTTCCAGCCCATAGATCTTGCCCTTCGGGCCGACGACATCGCCGAGCAGCCGCGAGAAATATCCGCCGCAGGGATAAAGTTCACCCACGATCATGCCGGGCTTCGCGCCGGCAAAGGCCAATGTCTCGGCCGGCGCGCGAATTGCGTCTGCGGCGCGATCGTCCTTGGGCCGCGTCGGGTCCGCGACGGCTTGCGTAACATAGCTTGGCAACGGCGCAGCCAGTGCCGCGCAGCCAAGCGCTGCGGCCAGCATGGCTGCCGCGACCGAAATCTTGTTCATGGATCTCCGCCCCAGAGTGATCGCGACAATCTAAGCGGCGGCACAGCGCTGTTGTTACACAATTGCGTTACGCCGCACGAAGCTTCATTTGGCCGCCGTGGGGCTTATCCCACGCGTTTCGGCACGGGCGCGGTGGCGAGGACTTCCTTGACCTTGGCGGCAAGTTGCTTGAGGCCGAAAGGCTTCGGCAGGAAGTGCAGGTCCTCGGCGCGCTCATCGTTGCGGCGGAACGCTTCTTCGGCATAGCCCGACATGAAGATCACGGCCATCTCGGGCCGAATGCGCTTGACCGCGCGCACCAAGGTTGGTCCGTCCATGTTGGGCATGACGACGTCGGTGATCAGCAGATGGATCGGTGCCTTGGCGTTCTGCACGATCTCCAGCGCTTCTTCGCCGCCGGCCGCCTCGATCACGCTGTAGCCGCGCAGCTTGAGCGCGCGCGCGGCAAAACTGCGCACCGCTTCTTCGTCCTCAACCAGAAGAATCGTTTCCTGCCCGGTGACATCACGCGGGCCGGCGCGTTCGACTTCCGCTGCCGCCGGCGCGTTCTCGTCGATGCGATAGCGCGGCAGGAAGATGCGGAACGTAGTGCCCTTGGCGATCTCGCTGTCGACGGTAATAAAGCCGCCAGTCTGTTTGACGATGCCATAAACCGTCGCAAGGCCAAGGCCCGTGCCCTGTCCGACCGGCTTGGTGGTGAAGAAGGGATCGAAGATTTTTCCCAGATGCTCCTTGGGAATGCCGATTCCGGTGTCGGAGACTTCGATGCGCACATATTCGCCGGCCGGCATGATCGCGGTGCCGAGCGCCGAGGGCGTGGTTACGTTCTCGTTCGCGGTACGGATCGTCACCGTTCCGCCCTTGGGCATCGCGTCGCGCGCATTGACGACCAGGTTGATGATGGCATTGGAAAGCTGCGCCTCGTCGGCATGCACCGGCCAGACGTCGACGCCATGCTCGAGCTTGAGGTCCACGCCCTCTCGCAGCAGCCGGCGCAGCATCAGTGCCAGTTCGCTGGTCACGTCGCGCACGGCCAGTACGCGCGGCTGCATGGTCTGCTTGCGCGAGAAGGCGAGGAGCTGGTTCACCAGGGTGGCCGCGCGCAACGCGTTCTGATGAACTTCGTTGATCTCCTTGAAGGAAGGATCGCCGGCCTGGTGGCGCATCAGCAGGAATTCGGAATTGCCGATGATGACGGTGAGCAGGTTGTTGAAGTCGTGCGCCACGCCACCGGCCAGCTGGCCGACCGCCTGCATCTTTTGCGACTGGGCGAATTTGGTCTCGAGCGCTTTCTGTTCGGAGACGTCGACGAGGTAGAGGATCACACGTCCGCCGCTGACCGGACTGGCGAACAATTCGGCCGTGCGCTCCTCCTGGCCGGCGGCGCGCAGTTCCGCCGAGGCGACGTTGTTGGTGCCCTTGGCTGCTTGCGCGATCAACTCGATGATGCGCGTGCGGTCGACGGCATCGACGAGCTCGCCGAACATGCGACCGGGCAGTGCGCCGCCAGCGCCGAAGAATTTGGCGAACGCCGGGTTGGCGTCGATCAACTTTCCGTCGCCCTGGGCGAATGCCACGCCGACAGGCGCATCGCGGAAGATATCGCCGATGTTCGCAGGTACCGCCTGCGTCGTCCTTGTGTTCGAAGCGGCCGCGACGGCGTGCGATGCGGCCAGCCGTGGCGTGAACCACCAGGCGGTCTGGCCGTTCGAGATCGGACGCACAGCGGCGACGATCTCGATGCCGGGGCCGGCCATAAAGGATTCCTCGCGCGGCGTTCCCTCGGCGGCGCCACGGGTCAGCCGGTAGAGCACCGCAGCCGACGGTTCGCCGGCCAGCGCCAGCTCCGGCGGCGGGGCAGATTCGCCTTCCGCCGCGCCGGACATCTTTCGATAGACTTCGTTGCAATCCAGCACTTCACCATCGGCGCCGGTGATCGCCCAGGCGACATTGGCGCGGGCCGCCGCCTCTGCCACACGGCGGGTGTCGGCTGCGCCGAGCTTTTCCTTGGGCCAGACAGCGAAGAGAAACAGGCTCGCCACCGCGCCGATGGCGGCCAGCAGCATCACGCCGGCCCAGCCGACCGCATTTGGTGTCACCACGGCCAGACCGCCGGAGGTCAGCGCCAGGAACAGGAAGCCGAGCGCGGCCCAGCGCCATGCGCCGGCCGGCACGCCCAAGCTTGTGCTGGAGAGGCCGCGAACCACCGTCATGATTCGAGTCTACCCGCCTTTGTGTTCTTGGGCGAGGAGACCTTGCGCAACCAACCCTCCCCCTGAGGGAGGGTCGAATTCGTCCGTCCCGACAAAGTACGGACGCAATTCGGAGAGCGGTCGAGGGGTAGCGCAAAACCCCTCCCCGAAATTTACTCGCACGCTCGCAAATTGTGACCCTTCCTTAAAGGGAGGAGATAGCGCTATAGGAAAATCGAGCCACGCTTTGGGCACTAACGAGTGCAATCAAGACCGTTACGAGCGGGCTAGCAGTCAATGTCGCCGGCGTAGCGATTGTTTGAGCAACAAAAGCGACCAACTCGGAAGTCATAGTTCACCAATTCCATCATTGAAAAACTAAGTTTCTGTCAATGACAATTTTTGCGGCTAGTGTTCGCGTCGAAAAAAACCTGATCGATCACGGCCCCAACTTCAGCGTTTTGCGACAGCCGCCCGCAATGCTGGCAAGACGGTTCGAGAAAACCACGGATTGCGAGTCATCCATATGCCGCTACGCCAGGAGGGATGCGGCAGAGGGAAGAATTCCGCTGCGTATTTGCGAAATCCGCGAACCGTCTCTGTCATGGTTTGGCGTGCGGGCATTTTGAGGTAGTGCTGATGGGCATAACTGCCCACCAGGAGTGTCAAACGCCTTTGAGGTAGTAGAGCAAGAACCCGATCGTGCCAGAGCGGCGCGCATTCGCGCCGCGGCGGCAGATCACCGCTGGTTCCGGTGCCGGGATAGCAAAAACCCATCGGGAGCAAAGCGACAAGGTCAGGATCGTAAAAGTCGGCATCGGAAAGACCGGTCCACTCGCGGAGCCGATTGCCGCTGTCGTCCTGCCAGGGAATGCCGCTCTCGTGAACGCGGGCGCCTGGAGCCTGTCCGATGATTACGATGCGCGCCTTGTTGCCGAATTGAACGATTGGCCGCGGTCCCGCCGCGAGGTGGGCGGCGCAGACGGTACAGGCCCGAATTTCTCGGAGAAGAGTTTTGGTTTTTAGAGTGGCCATGCTTGACGCTGAACCTACTGCGAATGAGACGACACACTCACGAGATAGGCAATAATGTCGGCCCGATCCCGGAAGTAGGCGACCGTCAGGAACATTTTGGTGCCGGGAGCCAGCTTTTGAGGGCCTTGCAGCCAGCGATCGATGCGGGCTGAGGTCCACACACCTCCTAATTTTTTGAGCGCGGGCGAGTAGTCGTAGCCCGCAACGCTACCGGGCACACGCCCGATAACGTTGCGGTGCATCGGACCGATGCGATTGGAGTCGACCGAATGGCAACCGCCGCATTTGGCTTCGTAGAGTAATTTTCCCTGAACGGCATCGCCCAGAGTATCGGCAAGAACGTTCCGGCCCATAGCAAGAAGGAGGCCGGCTATGGCCAGCGAAGGCATCACGAAGCGAGTTGAGGGACGGCGCATCCCGTTTGTCGCTAGCCAAACAGGAACGGGGCCGCAGGAACCGCGTGGCCGAGCGCGCCGTCGAGAACGGCCCAGTGGACGGCTTCGTCCGTGGAGAGTTGGGCGAAGAGATGCGTGAGTTCGTGATCCGACAAGGCTGCAATCTGGCCGACATAGGCGTTTGCCGCACCCTTCTCGAGTCCAGCGGCGAAGGTGATTACATCGGACTGGCTCTTCAGCGTGCCGAGCTTCAACTCGGTCGTATACTCCGCATCGGTCTTCGGCTGTACGGGCGAAGCGCCGGCCTTTTGAATGATTTTTGCCAGTGCGTCGCGATGTCCTTTGTGGTGGCCCAGAAAGGTCAGCGCGATTTTCAATACGTCCGGCGTCAGCAGGCCGGTCCCGCCGGCCAGTGTGTAAGCGGCAATTCCTTCATGTTCGAGCGCAAGAGCGCCCTGCAGGACCGCGACATCGTTGTTGTGATGGACGGCGGCTCGGTGACGACTCGAGGTCGCTAGTGCCGGAAGTCCTGTTGTGGCCAGCGCACCGGCGCCGGCAACTGCCAGTCCGGCATTGCGAAGAAACCCGCGACGGCCGCTTTCAAGCGACAATTTTTGCGTTGATTCCGACATCTAAGTTTTCCTTTTTTGAAAGCGGGATACGGCGCGCCCCGCATGATTGTCCCTTTTTGGTTCGGGAGCGCGTGGGTGCTTGAGCCTCAATTGATCGCGATGCCGCCTGAACACAATCGCAGGCGCACCGGTTGGCACGCTTCGCAACGTCGTTGGGACGAATGGCAACCTATACGTCGTATAGATGAACGCGTTGCGCCCTGGGGGAACGCCCGAAGCGCCCAGAGAAGGCCCGTGTGAATGCGGCTGCGGAATGGAAACCGACCTGGCTGGCGATGCTCTTCACGGAAAGTGAGTTTTGCGCCAGCAAGTGTCGGGCGCGTTGGAGCCGCCATTCTGCGGTGTAGTTCATGGGGCCGCTCCCCACGAATTCTCGGAACTGCGCGGCAAACCGGCTCCGCGACATGCCGACCGCGCCGGCAAGGCTCTCGACAGTCCAAGCGGCGCCGACATCGCTATGAATGAGGGTCAAGGCACGCCCGATTTGGGGATCGTGCACCGCGGACATTACCCTTTTCACATCCGGAGCCTTTTCCATTCCGATTCGCATGATTTCGATGAAGAGGATCTCGGAAAGCCGGCTTACCGCGGCCCTGACACCGGGTTGATCCTCGATCGTTCGGCGCACGACCAGACGCAGGACATCGTCCAGCATGTGGTTGGCGGATCGATCCGCAGCGGAAACGTGCAGTATTTTCGGCACCGCGCGCAGCAATGGGTGATCCGCACCATCGGAAAATGTAAAATGGCCGCAAACCATCTTGCAGGATTGTTCGGAAGGACCTGCACCTAGTACAAACGGCCCCGAACCGTCGAAACTCGTCTGCGCAATGAGGGTCTCGAGCGGCGCGCCGGCGATGCCGGCTTTACTGGCAAGAATGTGGGCAACCCCGTTGGGAACGAGCACGAGATCGTCTTTTTCGATTTGCATGCTTGTCCCGTCCTCCAGGCGGACGTTGCACGAGCCCTGCATGACGAGATGGAAGCGCGCGGCGTGCTCGAAAGCCGGCACTGCAACGCCGAACGGGGGATGATAGTCGGTCCGAAAGTACAGAGCCGCCTTCAGTTCAACCGTATCCAGAATATCACTAAGCACATCG
>JANYBR010000054.1 GCA_025360685.1 Pseudomonadota bacterium | reverse complement strand
GACGTCGCGCTGCTGCTGCCCAAGGCGCAGGAAGCCTGTCCGATGGGCCTGGCGCCTACCACGTCTACAACAATGATGCTGGTACTCGGCGACGCGCTCGCGGTGGCGCTGATGGAGCGTCGCGGATTTTCAGCCGACCAGTATCGCGATTTCCATCCCGGCGGTTCGCTGGGCAAGAAGCTCATCCGCGTCAGCGATATCATGCACAAGGGTGAGGAATTGCCGCTGGTGGTGCCCGACACGCCGATGCGGGAAGTCCTCATCAAGATGACATCGGGACAATACGGTTTCGCCGGTCATGCCGGTGTGGTCGACAAGAAGGGCGCGCTGATCGGCATCATCACCGACGGCGACTTGCGCCGCCACATGGAACGGGGCTTGCTCGACCGCAAGGCGCGCGACGTGATGACCGCCAATCCAAAGACGGTGCCGCCGGAAATGCTCGCCGCCGCAGCGCTGACGTTCATGAACGCCAAGCCGCCGAAGGTGACCCACCTGTTCGTCGTCGATCCGAAAGCTGACGTACGAAAGCCGGTCGGATTTTTGAGCGTGCATGACTGCCTGCGCGCCGGATTGTCCTGAATGACCCGGCGCTCCAGCGTGAGTGAAGCCATCGCCCAGCCGATCGGGGTGGTGCCGACGCGCCATCGCCGCGACTGGACGGCGCGCACGCGCGATACCGCGATTAATGCGCTGCGCTATTCGCGCTTCGTCACCGTGATGAAGCGCGCCTTGCCGATTACGGCCGCCGCACTGATCGCAATCGTCGTGGTGTTCTCGCTTCTGCCGCGCCAGTCCGACAGGATCCAGCTTGCCTATGAGCGGGTGGGCACGATCGACAATGACCTCGCCATGCTGAAGCCGCGCCTGACCGGATCGGACCGCAAGGGCAATCCGTTCGTCGTTACGGCCGATGCAGCGATTCAGGACCCGCGCAATGTCCGCCGCGCCACGCTGATGAAAGTCATGGCCGACCTCACCCTCGACAAGAGTCGCTGGCTGAACGCGAACGCGGCGCGGGGTCTGGTAGACATGGACAAAGGATTCCTCACCCTGACCGGCGGCATTTCGATTTTTTCCGACGACGGCTATGAGCTTCACACGGCGAACGCCAATGTCGATCTGCACAAGGGCACGTTCAAGGGGCCGGGCGTCGTTACCGGGCAGGGACCAGCGGGCACCTTGCGCGCCGACTCGTTCGAACTCGACCGCAATACCAGCCAGCTGGTGCTGGTAGGTCATGTCCATATGACCATCAACCCGGCCGAGGCGCACAGAAAATGAAGCGCGCACTTGTGATCGCAGCGTTCCTGGGAATTTCCGCCGCGAATGCGGAAACCACGCCCCCGGCGCATCACGATGCCAACCAGCCGATCGCCATTTCCGCCGACCGCTTCATCGCGGAGAAAAATCCCGCTGCCGCAGGCGGAATCACAGGCACCTATTCCGGTAATGTGATCATCACCCAGGGCGACATTCATATGCGCGCCAATTCGGTGCGCATCAATGTCGCCTCGGGCAAGCCCCAGAAGATCTACGCCGACGGCAACGTCGTGGTGGATTCCGCGTCGGGAACCGCATCGGGAGATTCGGGCATCTATGACGTTGCGCCGCGCCTCGTCACCTTGACCGGACACGTCGTGCTCACGAAGGAGAAGAACGTGATGCGCGGACAACAGCTCACCGTCAATCTCGTCACTGGCGTCGCCCAGCTCGGCGGCGGCGGTGGCGTTGCGGGAACGCATGGCGGACGAGTTCAGGGATTGTTCACACCTCCGCCCCAGTCGGGTGGAAAGTAGGAAGGTTCATCCTTCCTTAAATACGAATAGGCATGGTTCTTGCCCATGAGCAGCTACGGCAGAGACGATACAGACGAGACCGAGCTTTCCGCGCGTCCGCGCGTGATCGAAGGCGGCAAGGGGCTTGTCGTGACTCGCATTGCCAAAAGCTACAACCGCCGGCCGGTGGTGCGCTCCGTTAGTCTTTCGGTAAGGCGCGGCGAAGTGGTCGGTCTGCTAGGCCCCAACGGTGCCGGCAAGACCACCTGCTTCTACATGATCACGGGACTGGTTCCTGCGGACGCGGGAACCATCGAGGTCGACGGCGTCGATGTGACGGCTCTGCCCATGTACCGGCGCGCGCGCCTTGGCATCGGCTACCTGCCGCAGGAAGCGTCTATCTTTCGCGGCCTGACGGCCGAACAGAACATTCGCGCAGCGGCCGAACTGGTGGAACCGGACTCCAATCGGCTCAATGCCATGGTCGAGGAACTGCTCGCCGAATTCGGCGTCACCCATGTTCGACACACTCCGGCAATCGCTCTGTCGGGCGGCGAACGCCGCAGGGTCGAGATCGCGCGTTCGCTCGCCACACATCCGTCCTACATCCTGCTCGACGAGCCACTCGCCGGCATCGATCCGATCGCCGTCGGCGAAATCCGCGACCTGGTCGTGCACCTGAAGGATCGCGGCATCGGGGTGCTGATCACCGATCACAATGTGCGTGACGCGCTCGACATCATCGACCGCGCCTACATCCTGCATGACGGTCAGGTCCTGAAGGAGGGCACGCCCTCCGAGATCGTCAGCGACCGGGATGTGCGCCGCGTCTATCTCGGCGAGAGATTCTCGCTCTAGCCATGCTCACGGTGCGCACATGGCTGGCGTAGGACAAAAGCTGGAAATCCGGCAAGGCCAGGGCCTTGTCATGACCCCGCAGCTGCAGCAGGCGATCAAGCTGTTGCAACTGTCGAACGTCGAGCTCGCCGAATATTGCGAACAGGAGTTGGAGCGCAATCCGCTGCTCGAGCGCGACGATGGTCCCACCGAACCGGCGACCGAACAGCCCGAGGTTACGGTAAAGGCCGAAGCGCTCGACACGGAACTGGCGCGCGAGGACTTCTCCAAGGTCGCCGATCTCGATGCCTCGCACGAGAACATGTATGACGGCGACACGTCGCAGCCTGCACCGACCGCGCAGAGCGCACCGCTCAGCGACTGGACCACGGTCAAGTCGGGCAACACCTATGACGGCGACGAGGACCTTCTCGAATCGACGCTGGCGGGTGGTGGAACCCTCAAGGATCATCTCCTCGATCAGGTCTCGATCGCCGCCCTGCCGCCGGACAAGCGTCTCATCTGCCTGACCCTGATCGATTCGGTCGACGAATCCGGATACCTGCGGGCGGATATTGCCGAGGTGGCGGAACGGCTTGTGATCGATGTTTCAACTGTCGAGGAAACCTTGCGCGTTCTGCAGGGCTTCGACCCGGTCGGCATCGGCGCGCGCGATCTTGCCGAGTGCCTGGCGCTGCAGCTGAAGGCGCAGAACCGCTACGATCCCGCCATCGCCGCTCTCCTGATGCGCCTGGACCTGGTTGCACGTCGCGACGTCTATGCACTCACCCAGATCTGCGGCGTCGATGCGGATGACGTCAACGAGATGATCGCGGAAATCCGCGGCCTTACGCCAAAACCCGGGCTTGCCTTCAGCACCGAGCCGGTTCAGCCGGTGGTTCCGGATGTGTTCGTGAAGGTTAGCTCCGACGGCGGCTGGAATATCGAACTCAATTCGGACACCCTGCCGCGTCTGCTGGTGAACAACCGCTATTATGGACAAGTCTGCAAAGGCGCCCGCGACAAAGACTCGAAAAACTACCTCACCGAGTGCCTGAACAACGCCAACTGGCTTGTGAAAAGCCTCGACCAGCGTGCTCGTACCATCCTCAAGGTTTCAAGCGAGATCGTGCGCCAGCAGGACGCCTTTCTCACCTATGGCGTGCGGCATCTTCGCCCGCTCAATCTGCGGACCATCGCGGATGCGATCTCGATGCACGAATCAACCGTGAGCCGTGTCACCTCGAACAAGTACATTTCGACGCCGCGCGGCATGTTCGAGCTGAAATATTTCTTCACAGCCTCGATCCAATCGATGAACGGCGCCGAAGCGCATTCCGCCGAAGCAGTGCGCGACCGCATCCGCGAGATGATCCAAAACGAAGAACCGGTGGAAATTCTCTCGGACGACCGCATTGTCGCATTGCTCACCGCCGACGGCGTGAACATCGCCCGCCGCACGGTTGCCAAGTACCGCGAAGCCATGCGGATTCCCTCGTCCGTGGAACGCCGCCGGCTGAAGTCGATGCAGGAAAGCGGGAGCCTTGGAATTCGTTAGATGTGGACATTGAACTGTAACCGCATAGCGGTTTGCGTCTGACGTGCTTGCAAGCGAAGCGAATTCTTAACCACCCGTCAATTTACACAGTTTGGAATCCTCGCGCAGATTGCAGCGACGACAAACCTGATCTACGTCGGTGGCCGTCATGCACGCGAGCGGCATATGCGTTATTTCGTTCCCGACATTCACGTAGTTTCTCAAGCTTCTGGCTCGGCGAGCGGAATGTCGGGCAAAGTGTTTGGCGGAAGCGGCCAAAAGGCGTTACGGGATGTTCCCGTTGAAAAGCTTGGCGGTATTCCATTTGGCCTGCCGTCGAGCAGATGGCCGAACTGCAAGTCATGTGGGAAATCGCAGTCTCTGCTGGCTCAGCTGCGCCATCATCCAGAGCGACTCGACTTAGGGCGAGAGGGTCGCACGTTGTTTGTGTTTCAGTGCAATCATGGCCAAGGAGTTTGCAAAACTTGGGAAGCTTTTTCGGGTGCCAACGCCTGCTTGGTTGTCGAGCCCGAAGATCTGGACAACCAGACTGCCACCGTGCCGACCGACGGCCCGGTCATCGAAGATGAGGTAAGCATCGCAAGCTGGCTGGCTCGCGAAGATGGCCTGTCGCCGTCGATCGCACCGCAGTTCCACAAATTCGAGACCTTCGTAAAGCTCGACCAGGAAGCGCTGAGCAAGGTCACGACGCTCACACGTCTGGGTGGCGTTCCATTCTGGCTTCAGAGCCCAGAAGACATGCTGCAATCGGGCTGGCGGTTCATCGGTCAGTTGGACAGCTCCTACAGTTTTTTGACGCCACCCGCGGCACTCAACAAGCGGATTAGCGAAGACCGCGATCGCGTCGAGGGCCGGACCCATATTGGTCGCGGACCGAATTTCGGCGACGGAGGAATGGCATATTTGTTTCTCAAGGAAGGCGAAAGCGCTCCGAACGCGTGCATGCTCTGGCAGTGCTTCTAGCTGAGCAGAATGCCCTGCAAGTCGCGACCGACGCACAATTGTCGACGATGGCTGACGCGTCGGATTCGATCGGCCGAGGACCTCCTCCGGATAAAGTCAATGCAGGAATCCGCGGGCCCGGCTTTTCGTTAATTGCAAGCGTTGACATTCGCCGAGGGCAGGCCTAAACACCCGCGCCTTCGAACAGGGCGTGTCGAAAAAGCGGAACTAAATTAACGCAAAGCGCGTTCAGGCCAATACAGAAGAAGGCCATGCGAGTTCGGGTTTCAGGGAAGCAGATGCAGATTGGCGAAACGCTCCCGGCGGGCGTTCGAAGCCGTCTGGAAGAAGCAGTTGCCAAGCATTTCGACGGCGGAGCGGAGGCAAATGTCGTCTTCTCGCACAATGGGCCGTTCTATCGCGCGGACTGCACCTTGCACCTGGACTCGAGCACGGTGTTCAAGTCTGAGGGCGAAGGCCCGGATGCGCATCGCGCGTTCGACAAGCTGTTCGTCCACCTCGAAGCGCAACTGCGCAAGTACAATCGCAAGCTGAAGAATCATCATGCCAAGGCTCGCGCGCGCAAGCGCGTTCCAGCCTGACGGGACATCGAAGGTCGTTCATGAACATTTCCGATCTGCTCAAGCCGGCCGCAGTAATGGTTTCGCTCAAGGCCCAGGGCAAGAAGCATCTGCTGCAGGAAATCGCCACGCGCGCGGCGCAGGTTACGCGCCTGCCGGAGCGCAAGATATTCGAGACTCTGATGGAGCGTGAGCGCCTGGGCACCACCGGTGTGGGGCAGGGCATCGCCATCCCGCATGGACGTCTGGCCGATATCGGCGCAATCGTCGGCGTATTCGCACGACTCGAAACGCCGATCGACTTCGACTCGGTCGACAACCAGCCCGTCGATCTGGTGTTCATGCTTCTCGCCCCCGAAGGCGCCGGAGCCGATCACCTCAAGGCGCTGGCGCGCGTCTCACGCTTGCTGCGCAACCAGGCCGCGACCGAGAAGCTGCGTGCCGCGAAAACCAGCGAAGCGCTCTACGCCATCCTCACCGACACGACGAGCACATCCGGCGCGCAAGCGGCCTAGTCCGCGAGCGCACGGCCCTCAATCCTTCGACAAGCTCATCCTTCGACCAGCTCAGAATGAGGGCCTTGGCTCAATCCACATTCTGAGCTTGTCGAAGGACGAGGGCACGTGCGAACAAACCCAAGCCAGAACCGCGCTAAGCGTTTCTCGCCATCAGTCCGCCATCGACCGGGATGATCGTGCCGGTCAGGAATGACGCCGCCGGAAGGCACAGGCTCAATGTCATGTGCGCTACTTCCTCGGGGTCGCCGTAGCGGCGCAATGCGGTGCGGCGCTTGGCATAGACCGTTTTGTCCTCTTCCGGAATCGGCGCGGTCATGCCGGTGCGCACAGGCCCGGGGCAGATGCAGTTGACCGTGATGCCTTCCGGCCCGAGTTCCACCGCGAGTGCACGCGTCAAGCCCACCACGCCCGCCTTAGCGGCGGCATAGGGCGTGTCGCGCGCCGTCGCGCCCAACGCTTCGGTCGAGGCGATATTGACGATACGCGGACAGGACGACTGACGCAGAAAGGGCAGTGCGGCGCGCACGGTGCGCTGATGCGCAGTCAGCAGCACACCAAGCGCACGATCCCAGACCTGGTCATATCGCTCGTGGTCCAGCGGAAGCCCGGCGGGAATTCCGGCATTGTTGATCAGCACATCGAGGCCGCCGAATTCCTCCGCGATCGCCTTGATCACCCGTGTGATTGCGTCCGGGTCGCTGACATCGAGCGTCCAGGCTTTTGCCGTGCCGCCGCCGGCTTGAATCTCCTTCGCCACCGCTTCGGCGCCATCGGCCTTGAAATCGGTGACGGCAACCTTGGCGCCTTCGTCGGCGAAGGCATGCGCCGTCGCGCGCCCCATGCCGCTGGCTGCGCCCGTGACAAGCACGGACAGTCCGCGTACCGAACGGCTCAGTTTCTTTACTGGTTCCATGCGCTTCCCCGGTGACAGGTTCGAGCTTCGGTCCACGAGCGGTACTTGTCCAGATTTACCCGGCGCCAAGAAAAAGCCGACGGCCATTCCTGACCGCCGGCCTCTCCCGTTTAACCCGTCCATGCAAGGGGGGGCTAATGCACGGACACAGGAGTCAGTTCGTTTTGCACCGCCGCGCCATAGGCGCTGTCATAGGCGTCGGTGTAGCCCAGTACGCTGCCGTCCATGGCGTGCAGGACATAGAGCTTTACGCCCGGTGGCAGCGTGATCCCCGGAGGGATCAGGCCCAGTCGATGGGCTTCTTCGTCGCCAGTCGGCTTGATGTAGGCGATGCGGCCGCCGTCGAATGTGGGCGTCGGTTTCATGTTCAGTTCGTCTTTCATGACCGTTCTCCTTCGCCCTTCCCATTCGTCTTGCCGGCACGGGTCCGGATGTCGATCGTTCGAACAACGTTTTCGGACTTTGGCCGGGCCAGCTCGACGGTGAGCAACCCATTCTCCAACTCCGCACCCGTCACTTCGATCCCTTCGGCGAGCACAAAAGCTCTCTGAAACTGGCGCGCGGCGATGCCGCGGTGCAGGAATTGCTTGTCGGCTGCCTCCGATTGCTTGCCGCGAATAACGAGCTGACGGCCTTCGACAGTGACATTGAGTTCGTCGCGCCCGAAGCCCGCCACGGCCAGGGTGATACGCAGATTCTCTTCGCCGGGCTGTTCGATATTGTAGGGCGGATAGCCGTCGCCCGCGCTCTTGGCGGTGCGCTCGAGCAAACGTTCCAGATGCTCGAAGCCCAGAAGAAATGGGCTGTTGAAATAGACTGTGCGGTTCATCTCAAAGCCCTCCTTCAAGCGGCCTTGCCTTTATGGCCCCCTGAAGCGGGCGGCCGGTATGTCTTCGGCGACCCGGTATGGGGCGTCACCTTCTGGTAAGAATGTGGGGTGTGATTGCGGCTAATCAA
>JANYBR010000039.1 GCA_025360685.1 Pseudomonadota bacterium | reverse complement strand
GATTGAGCGCAACCTCCATCTCGGCCGTGACTACGGCCTCGAAATCAAACAACATTTCTTCGCACAGTTCTGCGCCGTCAACCGTGGCGTGTCGACGCCGGAGTGCTTCAGCCTCACTCCGCCACTTGGTGCGAAAGGTTTCGGGACTCATTGCAGGGCCTCAGTCGTCGTCAAACCCGAAGGGATTCTCATACGACAGGGGCGCGATCGGCGGTCGTTCAGATGGCGGTCGCCAGTCATCTCCGGCCTCACTAAAGTTTTGTGAGAAGCGGTGCCAGCTGATGTAGTCGGCGGCGAGTGCTCCAACAACCTCTTGGATAAACCGGACCTGTGATTCATCCGCCCGCGCCATAAGGCGCAATGCGAGATCGCCCGTCTTGGACAGGCGACCGCGAAGCTGGTGTTCCGCTTCGCTCAGAAAGAGGATCGATGGCGGGCATCCGTAGATCCATTCTTCGTTCCATTCGTCGATTCGGTGGATTCGGGCGGTGACGGCACGAAGCCCTGTGTCCGCGTGCAGTCGCTCCATCCAGTTGACGAGGAGCGTTTCTCGTAGCGCACGCGGATCGAAGTCCGAATCTCTAGTCCGGGCCGGTAACACTAAGTGCCGCTCCACCTGGCCCGCATAGCGCCGGGCAGTGCGCTCGCTGCATCCGACCTTCACCCCGATCTCCTCGAAGCTGACGCCTTGGCGGCGCAACGTCGCCATTCGGTCAATGTGTTCCTGCGTAACCCGTCGTCCGCCGTCACGTTTCGGGTTGGCGGCGACTGGCTTCCTGGCTCGTCTGCTCATCTTGTTGTCTCGACAACTGGAGTTGGTCTCAAACCGGACCCGACCCGGAAACGCTGCGGGCGCCTTCCGGAAGAGCCGCGGACTTGCCGGGGCCTTGGCTACCACACCGTTCATCACATCGTTGGTAGTCGAGTCGGTGGCACTTAGTGCTAACAGGCGCCCCAAATAAAAAGCGTTCATGTCCAGCTCAGCTTCCATCCTGATTGGGAAGTCGGTATTGAGGGTTCGCCTCGACAAAGCGCAACAAATCCTGGACGTTGATCACGAGGGTGCCATCCTCGGTCTGGCCGCCAGCTAGGCGCCCGTTTTGTACCCATTTGTAAATCGCCACCCGGGTGACCTGCGGCCGGAGAATGACCCCTGCTTCGATATGTGTCACCCAGCCGGTCCGCCCGACGTGCCGGTTGAACTGGCGTCCGCCGCGCGTGTACATAAGGTCGAAGCCCTTGTTGTCAGGTGACGTAAACGCTTCGATCCCTTCGGGGCGGTAGTAGGCCAAGTCGGCTCCTGGTGGCACTGTATGCTAACAGCAATTGCGTGGGTCCGCAACCTCAAGCGCGCGGTGTGAATCTGCGTCGAGTTTTGCACGAAACCGCAAAGGCTGCCGGAGCATAGCGATCGAATACCTTGATGCATGCAGACACCTAGCGACGGCATGGGCGACTGGCGAATCGAGGCGATCACCCGGGTCGAAAAGGGCGGGCCACTTCCCGGCGGGGGTGTCGCCAATCCGGGCGACGTTCTTACAAAAATCACGGTCACTCTCGACGCTACCCACGGGCCGGTAAATTTCCCGACGCCGAGCCCGGTTGCTCTTGCGCTAAACATTGCTTGCCATGCTGCGATCGAAGCCACCGAGCGGCGGGCGCAGCATTCGTTCCCCCAGCGCATGAATGACGGAACCCACGCTATCGGCACGCGATCCGTTCCAGACATTTACGCATACTTCGAACAGTTCATGGTCGCCGTGACCTTCAGCCTGCAGGCGCTTGAGTCCTATGCCAACGGAGTCATCGCGCACCACCTCAAAACGCCGTTTACCGTGAAGCGGAAGTCAGGCGATCAGGCTTGGGAGATTGAGGACCTCGAGCGATTCACCACATTGGACGAGAAGTTTTCTCAGATTCTCCCTGCGCTATTGGCTGTTAGGTCTCCAAAGGGCACGAAGATCTGGCAGCGCTTTCGTGATCTCAAGGACTTTCGGGACTCGACGGTTCACTTCAAGTCAAAGCACCACTATGTTCGAAACCAGGTGGACAAGCAGACCATTTACTACCGCTGCCTTAATCATGAGCCCAAGGCTTATGTCTGGACCGCGCTGTTGCTAATTCGTCACTACTGCGACAAAACGCCGGAGCGCTGGCTTCTCGCCGCTGAGGCCATCCTAAGTGACAATGCCCGCTGTACCAGGCCGGCGTCCCCGGCATGACTGCACAGTTATCTTGCGCGATGCCATTAATTGCCGAGCCGACGGCGGTTCTCTCCTCAATGCCGACGCTGGCAACTGAGTACATCGGCAACAAGCGCTTGCTGCTCGGATTCATCACTGATGCAGTGCAAGAAATTGCGACGGACGGTCCGCTAGATATTTTAGACCTTTTTGCCGGAACGGGCGTCGTTTCTGCGACGTTCAAGTCCCTCGGGTACGTCGTCAGC